>CAIPQK010000001.1 GCA_903867185.1 uncultured Candidatus Nemicrothrix sp.
ATGCACGCCAGATGTCGCCCGCTTCAACAACATGTTCCATAACAACGTCGCCGGCGCTATTGGTGATGCGCACGGTGCCATCGGTTGCGATCTCGAAGGTCTTGTCGTGCGAGCCGTATTCCTCAGCCTTTTGCGCCATCAGGCCAACGTTGGGAACGGTGCCCATTGTGGTCGGGTCAAACGCGCCGTTGGCTTTGCAATCGGCGATAACGGCCGAATACACACCGGCATACGACGAATCGGGAATGACGGCCTTGCAATCCTGGCGTTCGCCTTCGGGATTCCACATCTTTCCGCTGTCACGGATCATGGCGGGCATGGACGCATCGACGATGATGTCGCTCGGCACGTGCAGGTTGGTGATGCCCTTATCGGAATCGACCATTGCCAGTTCGGGGCCATTCAACATGGCGATTGCGAAGTCGGCTTCGATGTCGGTCTGCTGCGTTTCGGAAAGTGTTTCGATGCGGGAAAGAACATCGGCCATGCCGTCGTTCACGTTGGCACCAAGACCATCGAACGCTGCAGCGTGTTTAGCGAATGCGTCACCGAAGTAGGCGTTGACTGCGTGGCCGAAGATGATCGGGTCGGAGACCTTCATCATCGTGGCCTTGAGGTGAATCGAAAACAGCACATTCTGTGCTTTGGCGTCGACCATTTGTGCTTTGAGGAACGCGTCGAGCGCCTTGGCGCTCATAAATGTTGCGTCAACGATTTCGCCGGCAAGAACGGGAAGCTTTTCTTTCAGAACGGTGGTGCCGTCGTTGCCAACAAGTTCGATCTTGAGGGTGTCGGCTTTTTCGAACGTGATCGACTTTTCATTGGCGTAAAAGTCGTTGCCGCCCATTGTTGAAACGTGCGTTTTTGAGTCGGTGGCCCAGGCACCCATTGAATGCGGGTGCGACTTGGCGTAGTTCTTGACCGAAAGCGGCGCGCGGCGGTCGGAGTTTCCTTCGCGCAGCACCGGGTTCACGGCCGAGCCCTTGAGCTTGTCGTACTTGGACTGAATATCCTTTTCGGCCGCGGTTTGCGGATCTTCCGGATAGTTCGGAACGGCGTAACCCTTGGCCTGGAGTTCTTCAATGGCGGCCTTGAGCTGCGGAAGTGATGCCGAAACGTTCGGGAGTTTGATGACGTTGGCTTCGGGGCGGGTTACAAGATCGCCGAGTTCGCCAAGATCGTCGCTCACACGCTGATCGGCGGCGAGGGCTTCGGGGAAGGTGGCCAGGATGCGGCCGGCAACCGAAATGTCTCGAAGCTCGACCGTGACCCCGGCAACGTTGGTGAACGCATTGACCACCGGCAGCAGCGACTTGGTTGCCAGTGCTGGGGCTTCATCGGTGTGGGTGTAAATGATGGTGTGACTGTCGGTCGCCATGGCCTTTTCCGGTGTCGAAGAACTACTGCGAATGGCCCATAACGCTAGTTCCCCCAAGTGATTGAGTTCCCATTTGGTCTGGGCGCAAGGGGTCTGGGAGCGAAGTGGGGAGCGAAAAATGATTGACCG
>CAIPQK010000002.1 GCA_903867185.1 uncultured Candidatus Nemicrothrix sp.
CTCGCGTGGGACAGCCAGCGAGCAACTCAGCTCAGGTCGAGGCCAGCCATAACGAGGACCGTTGCACCAGCGAGTTCCGCTGGCGGAGGTTCGGGGATCTGCAACGCCTGATCGGCATTCAGTCCAAGCGCTTTCACAACGGCCTGCCCGTCGGCTTGGGAACCAACGACGTAATACACAGTGGTTCGTTCCTGCGGCTTGGGTGAATCGCCAACCGAAACCTGCGTGTAGCCAACTGCCTGGAGTCGATCACGCGTCTTCGTCGCCAAGCCCTGCACATTGGTTGCATTCACCACTTTGACTTTGACGCTCGCTGGCGGATTTCCCACCAATGTTGTCGTCGTTGACTCCACCACGGCGGTCTTCGAAGGACTCTGCCCCGTCGCCGAAATCTCTGAGTGCCCCGAGCTATAACCCTTCGTAAGAAGGATCAGTCCAAGCAGTACCGCAACAACCACGATGATGACACCGGTCCGCGTTCCGTGACCGTGATCTTGATCGTCGGGGGCGGGAGTGTCTGTGGTCATTGTCAGGAACCAGGAGGTTCGCTGGCTTGCTGCTGCGCTGTCTCTTGACGAGCCCGGCGGCGGCGGTCACGGAGACGACGAAGTCGACGAACGCCCAGTGGGTCGTAGTCGTAGGCCTCGGGGCTTTCAAGCAGCTGGCCAAGAATCTCGTAGTAGCGACTGGCCGACAGTTCGAAGCGCTCTTGAATAAGCGTTTCCTTTGGTCCAGTCTCGTGCCACCAACTGCGCTCGAAATCGAGAATTGCCCGGTCGCGTGTCGTGAGTTCCATCGGCGCTGATGTTCGTCGGGGAATGGCTCCGATGCAAGGACCTTTGCGATGAAATTACTCAAGAAGGTCGCGCCACGCGTCTGACCGGGCATTTCACCGAACCGATAGGGTCGGCACCGCTCGTAAAAGGGGGAGCTATGGGACCGCTCAACGGCGTCACGATCATTGAACTCGCCGGCCTCGGCGCCTTGCCATACGGCACGCTGAAGCTGGCAGACATGGGCGCGGACATCATCCGGGTCCACCCGCTCTATGAAGTGCCTACTGGCGACAAGCCCGCCGAACGCCATAGCGAGTTCGATCGCGGCCGCCGATCAATCGCCATCGACCTCAAATCTCCCGATGGCGTGGCACTTCTCAAGCGACTCGTCGAGAAGGCAGACGTGTTCTGTGAAGCGTTTCGCCCGGGAGTTTGCGAACGACTGGGGATCGGTCCCGATGATCTCTTCGCCTGCAATTCCAAACTCGTCTATGGCCGACTTACCGGTTGGGGCCAAGAAGGCCCGCTCTCGCACACCGCTGGCCATTCGCTGAATTACGAAGCGATGACAGGTGCCATTGGTTCCATCGGCACCGAGGGAATGCCGCCGGTACCGATGTTGCAGGTCTTTGGAGATTTCGCTGGCGGGGGTTTGCACCTCGCGTTTGGTGTCGTGTGCGCGCTCTTTGAAGCGCAGCGGTCTGGCAAAGGTCAGGTCATCGACGCTGCAATGGTCGACGGAGTGATGTCGATCTTCCAGGTGTTCTATGGAATGACGCGCACTGGGTTTCACACTGGTCCAGTCGGAACCAATCTCTTCGACGGCGGCGCGCCGTTCTACAACGTCTACGAAACGGGCGACGGAAAGCACGTCACCGTTGCGCCGATCGAAGCAAAGTTTTATGCGCAACTCTTAGACAAACTTGGTATCGACCCTGCGTCCCTGCCTGATCAGAACGATATGAACGGTTGGCCCGAGATTCGGGCAAAGTTTGCCGAAGTATTCCGAACCAAAACTCGCGACGAATGGTCGGACCTTCTCGAAGGAACCGATGTTTGTTACGCGCCGGTGCTCAGCTTCGCCGAAGCGGAACAGCATCCGCACAACATCGCTCGCGGCAACTTCGTTCCGGTGGAAGGTTCGGTTCCTCAGTTGCTTCCCGCGCCACGTTTGAGCCGGACCCCAGGCGAACTTCGACCCACATACGCCTATCCCGGTTGCGACACTGAATCAGTGCTGGCCGAGTTTGGCGTGAGCGACGAGGAAATCAGCCGCTTGGCATCCGCGACCGTTATCGCTTGGTGAGAGCCCGAGGAGGGAATCGAACCCTCGACATCCTGTTTACAAGACAGGTGCTCTGCCGACTGAGCTACCCGGGCGGGAACGTGGAGGTTAGGCGACGCGTCAGTGTCTCTCCACACCGCTCAGCACGGGCTCAGTTCGTTGGGGTCTTTGCGTTCGACCCGGTCCATGTCGCATTCGCAACATTGTCCAGCCAGTTATCGAGCGCCAGATCGTTGACATTGTCGTCGATGTTGTGCGTTCCCTGAGGTGGAAGGTCGTACCAGGTCTGACCTGGACCTGACGCCGGCGCCCACGCGTTGATCTCAGGCATTCCTTGCGTTGAGATCAATACCAAGGTGTCGAGGCCGCCATAGGCAAAATACGCGGGTGGCAATGTCACGCCGTTGGAGATCGCCGCCTTCGTATACGTGATCGGCGAGAACTGATTCACAACAGATTCGTTGCACTGCGGCATTCCCGCGGTGTACGGGGGATTCTGCAGCGAGCAACCAAGTAACGCCTCTTGACCCGGTGGAGCGAGAGGGCCACCAACGAGATAGAGCGTGTTGAGATCAGTCGGCCCAACCATCGCAATAACGCCGTCGAATGACAGTTTCACGTTTTTGAGATTCGAGGGAAGCGCTGGGTCCATGAACTGTCCAGACGCCGCAGTGAGAGCTTCCATCAAGACGAGATGGCCACCGGCAGACCCACCGGAAATAACGAAGGTCGACATATCGAGGTCGAGGGCTTTGGCGTTCGCAACGATGTAACGCATCGCGTGATCGACGTCATTCATGAGTTGTGTTGCACGAATTCCTGGACCCGCAGTTGGTGTTGCCAATCGGTAGTTGATCGAAACAATGTCCCAACCGGTCGACAACTGTGGCTTCAATTGATCAAGCACACCGTCAGATGCAAGCTTGGTTAACTGCGCAAGATCTGCTGCGCGCTCTTGCTCTTCTTGTGCCTGAATGATTGCGGAGGTGTTCTGTTGCATAGAACCGCCCTCCCATGCCCCTCCATGGATGTAAACGATCGTTCCCTGCGAATCACCTGAGGATTGGAAAACCTCAAGGCTCTGATTCGGATCAGAGCCATAGGACACAACCTTTGGCGTTGAGGCGTCGGGCATGAGATCGGTCGCCTGCACCGGTGGCGTCCACGCCGGGACCGAAACCGGCGTGTTGGGAACCAAGGTTGTCGGAGAAGAGGCCGACGCTGAACCAGTAGTGCTCGAACTGGACGATGAACTCTTCGAACTGCACGCTGCGGCAAGCAAGAGAAATGACGACGTGAGGACAAGTGCTACAAGACGTGCGCGTCGCGACCTAAAAACTTCAGACACAGTGGATCAACTCAATTCGGTAGAAATTTCTGCTTCAAGTTCGTGCTTCAGAACTTTACCGGTGGCGTTATACGGGAGGGCGTCACGGAAAATCACGTGGGTCGGAACTTTGTAACGAGCAAGTTCTTGGCCAACCCACGCTTTGACGCCCTCGCCATCAAGGGTTGAACCGGGCTTGAGCACGATGGCCGCAGCAACTTCTTGACCTAACTGATGGTGCGGCACACCAACGACAGCAGCCTCAGCAACTTCGGGGTGTTCCTCAAGGCGATGTTCGATTTCAATCGGGTAGATGTTCTCGCCCCCGCGGATGATCATGTCCCGCATACGGCTTTCAAGGAACAAAATGCCGTCGATGATTCGTCCGTAATCGCCGGTGCGATACCACCGCTGCGCATCAAGCGCTTTCGCTGATGCTTCGGGATTCTCCCAATACCCAAGGAAAACCACCGCGCCGCGAACACAAATTTCGCCCACCTCGCCGTCATCAACAACAGCGTCGTTCTCGTCACGAATCTCAAGCTCACACATCGCCTCGACAGTGCCAACCGATGCTGGCCACTCGTCCATCGTGAGTCCGCCCAGGCGTGAACCAGACCCAAGCGTTTCACTCATGCCATAACCGACGCCCAAACGAGCCTGAGGAAGTTTGCGAGTCATGAGGCGGAGTAACTCTGGCGAATACGTCGCACCGCCACCGCCAACGGTGACAACGCTCGATGTGTCGTACTTCTCAAAATCGGGGTGTTCGAGCAAACGCCAGAACTGCGTCGGAACCGCGCTCCAACCACCAACTGAATGTTCTTGGGTGAGTTGGAGATGCGTTGTTTCATTCCATGAACCAACGGGCGGAAACACCAACTTCGAACCCGTGTAATGAGCAGTGATCAGCGGGACCACGCCGGAAACGTGAAACAACGGACCAACCATGATGCTTGAAGGCTGTTTCGGCGCGGGCGCGCCTGGCGCCGGCGCAGGCTGTGGTGCAAGCACCGCTCCAACTGCACCAGCAAGCGTTGCTGCCGAAGGGAAGTGCACGAAGTTTCGATGCGAAAGGCATGCACCTTTTGGGCGCCCCGTCGTTCCACTTGTAAACAGCAACACCGCGGGATCATCTTCATCGATCGCAACATCTGGAAGCGCTGGGTCATCTGCGCGCGCCGGACCCAACAGGTGGTCAAGTTCAGAAAGGTCATGAACCTCGACATCAGCGGAAAGACCGGCTTCAAGGAGACGCTTCATCCGTGGGCCATCGGCGAAAACCAGGCGGGGTTTCGAAAGTTCCACACCGTGAAGCAACTCGGCTGGAGTCCACCAACCATTGAGACTCGAAACGATTGCGCCACTGGCGAGCGTCGCCCACCAACCGATGACATACGGAGCAACGTTCGCCGCAGCAAACGCGACACGGTCACCCTTGACGACACCACGCTCGGCAAACCATGCCGCTACACGGGCAGTCGAAGCCTGAACATCGTTGAAACTCAGCGTGATTTCGGGGAACACAAGGTTGGGGAGATCGCCATGACGGGCGGTAAATACGGTCATTACTTCGCGGATGTTGCCTAAGCGATTCTTGAATACCTTGCAGTCGACCCCGAGGACCGGTTCGGTCGCGATCTCAAACGGCGCCCCCGGGGCAAACAACACGTCTGCCCCTGCCGGCGGTTCCCAAACCCACGTCGTTCCAGCCATTGCATTCTCCCCCACGCTGTCAGAAGGGTGATGGTGGTCGCCCTGAGGCGTGAACGCAACTATCACCAACGATGACTCAGGGTCCTCGGCCCCGGTAGCGTCCGGACATGAGCATTCTGGGGAATCGAGTCGTCCGGAAAGAAGATCCGGCCCTTCTCACATCAGGCGGCACCTACGTCGACGACATCGTCGTCGACGGGGCCCTTCATGTGGTTTATGTCCGATCGATGGTTGCCCATGGAGAGATCACCTCGATCGATATCGACGAGGCCCGCAACGCGCCTGGTGTTGTCGACATCGTCACCAGCGCCGATCTCACGATCGGCGATATCAAACCATTCATGATGCTGAATCAGCTCCTCACCCGCCCGGTCTTGGCTCGAGGACGTGTCCGTTACGTCGGCGATCCGATTGTCGCCGTGGTTGCTGAAACGCGAGCCGCCGCTGTCGACGCTGCTGAACTCGTGATTGTCGAAATCGAATCACTTCCAGCAATTATCGATCCCCGCGACGC
>CAIPQK010000003.1 GCA_903867185.1 uncultured Candidatus Nemicrothrix sp.
CGATGACAGTCACGCCACCGTCATCGAGCATCTCGGCAACACCGAGATCCAGAACCTCACCGAGTGCTTCAAGTCGATAAACATCGAGATGGTTGAGCTCGAGACGACCCTCGTAGGTATTTACCAACGTGAAAGTCGGCGAGGTAATGAGATCATCGATGCCAAGCGCTGCGCCGAAACCCTGCGTGAACGCCGTCTTACCCGCGCCAAGATCACCGGCAAGAAGCATGAGGTCACCGGGACGCGCCAATTCGGCAAGCGCCGCGGCGAGTTCCTTCGTCTCTTCCGGCGAGGTAGTGCGAGCAAAAATCATTAATCATTTCCTCGCGGATAAAAGCGAGGAACCCGAGGACCAATTCCGCAAACGATTTCATAGGCAATCGTGTCGAGATGCGTTGCGACGTCTTCGGCGGTAATCGTCGCTTTGCCCTGGGTGCCGATAAGCACCACTTCATCGCCTACTTCGATGTGATCGTCACCGCAATCGACCATCAACTGATCCATGGTGACAACTCCAACAATCGGGCGCTTCTTCCCACCGATAAGTACCTCGCCACCAACAAGACCAAGACGACGGGGAACGCCATCGGCATAGCCAATGGGCACAGTGGCCACCGTGGTATCGGCGTCGAAACGATGGCGAAGGCCATACGAAACACCCTCGCCGGCGGTCACTCGTTTCACAAACGAAACTTCAGCTCGCAAGGAAAGCGCGGGCCGAAGGTCGGGAGTTCCCTCTAGGCCAGGCGCGGGGGAAATGCCGTAGACCGCTATTCCGACACGCACGAGGTCGTAGCGGCCACGCGGGTGCGCTATCGCGGTCGCTGAATTCGCCGAGTGGCGGATCGAAGGGAAGATTCCGGCATCACCAAGTTTTGCGAGGACTGCTTCGTACAGATCGAGTTGCTCATCGGTAAACGGGTTATCGGGTTCGTCCGCAACAGCGCAGTGAGTGAAGATGCCTTCAAGGAGAAGTTCTGGGCGCTTCACCACGTCACGCGCAAGCGCAAGCGCATCAGCTGGCGCAACACCGATGCGGTTCATTCCGGTATCGACCTTTAGATGGACAGGAACAATCTTTCCTTGTTCACGCGCCGCATTCGCGAGTAATTCAGCGGCCACGGGCGAGGTGATACACACGCGCAAGTCGTATCGAACGACAGCTGCGAGATCGGCGAGCCGAGGCTGTGAGAGTAAAAGGATGGGCGCAGTGATCCCCGCTTTTCGGAGCACCGCCGCTTCTTCAATAAGCGCAACCGCGAGCCAATCGGCGCCCGCATCGAGAGCGGCTTCGCTCACAGCAATCGCACCGTGGCCGTAGCCGTCGGCTTTTACAACCGCGCACACCAAAGACGGGGCCACCAAGGCACGCAGCTCACCCACATTGTGGGCAACCGCTCCAAGGTCTACCTCAGCGCGTGCGGCGCGCATCGTCCTACGCGCCCGCTCCGGCAGAACCGGCGCCAGAAGAGCCATCCTGCGAGTCCCATTCGCGCACGATGGCGCGAACAATGTCACCGCGGGCGACGATCCCGATAATCGTTCCGGACTCGTCAAGAACTGGCAGGCGATCAGCACCTTGCTCATGCATGATCGTTGCCGCGTATTCAACCGTGTCATCGGGAGCAAGTGTCGGTGCCGCGTCGCCCATCACTTCGCCAACGGTTGAGCCAAGTGCCTTTTCAACATCGTGATCGAACTTCTTCTTCGACGAAGGCAACTCGATATAGGCACCAAGCAAGGTGATGACAGTGGGAAGGTGAACTCGTGCTTCCTCGACAATGAGATCAGCAGTGGAAAGCAAGCCAACGATCGAACCGGCGGCATCAACCACTGGGGCACCATCGACATGGCGCGTAAGCATGGCCCGCATGGCATCCATCACATTGTCGCCAGGAGCAAAGGTCAGGACATCGCTGGCCATTACGTCACGAACAGGCAGTTCTCGCAGCATCGTTCCTCCAGGATCCGGCCGTGGACCGGAAAGCGGCCTTTCTGGGACTAAGGCCGCAGAAAGGTCAAGTCGTCAAGCACAGCCGGGAGATGAGCGATCACATCGCCAGCCACCAGACCGCGTCGCCAGCCTAGGGCTCCGGCCCGTCCGTGGAGGAATGCCCCACCGGCCGCGGCGCGAAGCGGATCAACACCGCACGCAAGTAACGCACCGATGATCCCGGCCAGAACATCGCCTGTCCCCGCCGTTGCTAAACGCTGATCACCGGCGATTGAGACAAGCACTTCCCCGTCGGGAGCAGCCACCACAGTGGTTCTGCCTTTCAGAAGCACGACGGCACCACTTTCAGCGGCGAGTGCGCGCGCTTCGGCGATTCGATCTTCTCTTATTGCGTGTCCGGCAAGCCGAGCGAATTCACCGTCATGTGGGGTGAGAACTGTGAACTCGGAAACAAAGCGCGAAACATCTGTGCCGAGCGCTGTCAGACCATCGGCATCGACCACTGTGGGTAGACCTCGACCTGTTGCAGCGGCAACGACCTGACGAATCTGTTCCTTCGTTGCATCACCGATGCCGAGACCGTTTCCGATCACAAGTGAATCGAACCGGCCGAGGTCACCGATCACCTCACTCGACCATCCTTCGGCAGAGACGTCCATGCGCACTGCTTCTAAAGGCATCTCCGTTGTTGCACCGCCTGGCGTCGAAACGCGCACGTATCCAGCGCCGGTTCGCGCTGCCGCACCACTGCTCAATGCTGCGGCTCCACCCATGCCGGGACTGCCAGCCACAACCCACACCGCGCTCTGCCACTTATGGGTATCGATCGCTGGTTCGGGAATCCACGAGGCAACCGCCGCGGCACCGACGAGGTGCGCACGAGTACCTCGAGTATCGAGTCCGATGTCAGCCACGGTGAGTGCACCGCTGCACGCAAGTCCATCGCCAAAGACGTTGCCGGGTTTAAGCGCCGCGAACGTGATCGTTGCGTCGGCCTCCAGCACATCCCCAACACACGACCCAGTCAGCCCGTCGACCCCCGAAGGAATATCCACCGCGAGCACAAGACACCCGGGCGCAACGATCGGAGCATTCCACTCACCGCGGAATCCAGTGCCAAAGGCAGCGTCGATTACGAGATCGCAATCAGGAAGAATCTCTGGAGCATCGGCGGCATCGACCACGGTGACGCGCACGCCGTGGGTTCGCAGCCGTTCAGCGGCGTTACGGCCATCGTTTCCGTTGTTGCCTTTGCCGGCCAAAACAATGACACGGCGCCCGTAGGCCCCACCCAACATTTCGAGTGCAGCTCGCGCGACCGCACCTCCAGCTCGATCGATCAGCACTTCTACCGGTTCCGGAGCCAATCGATCGATCTCATTCATCTCGCTGGGTGTCACGATGGGAACGAGCCCCCCACCGTCGATGGCGCCGGGATGCGGAAGCGACTGTGCGTCAACGGGACCAAGCGCCGCGACAGAACGTTCGGGGCCAAGCGCTACGACAACGGCTTGAGCAACGATCGCTGAATGACTCAGCGTGAGGCGCCAATCTTCGATACCCAACTGAGCGGCAAGCGTCGACGCTCGACCACTCAGTGCAACTGATGGTTGACCATCTGCATCGCGACGGACTTCGATGTCATGCCAATCGACCGCGCCGATACCAACACCCATTGCCTTCAGGACTGCTTCCTTCGCCGCAAAACGAACCGCAAAACGTTCCGTTGGGTCAGTGCGCCGAAGGGAATACTCGCGTTCTGCTTCCGTGAAAAGTTTCTCGACTAACCCAGCACGACGCTCAAGCACACGACGGAACCGATCAAGATCAACAAGATCGTTTCCGATGCCGACGATCATGCGGAGACCGCACTCATGATCGCCAGTGTTCGGCCAACAGGTTCACAGGTTCGGTCATGAGTTCAATAACCGGAACATCGGTCAGAAGGTCGTCGCGGAAAACCGGCTCAGTTTCGGTGACCGCATGTTTGATGGCGGCGTAGCGATTCCGATAACCCTGCAAGACCGATCGCAACGCGGTAAGTGAAAGGTCGTCGTTCAATCGAACATGTAAGAGCGACAAACCGGTCGGCTCACCATCTTTGATCTCAGGAACGATGACAACTGTTCGACCGTCATTACGACCCTTCGCAACAAGAACGGTGTGTTCAACCGCAACCAATCGCTTTGTTCCTCGTAGTTGCGGATCGTCGGTGGTACGACTTTGCAAATCACGAGCTAACCCACCGCGATCGACAATAACCACGCGCGCTTCATCGCGACCTGCAGGGTCGACATGACCCTCAATCGCATAACGGGTATATCCAAGAACCTCGTCGATGAGAGGTTCGAGTGCTGCAAGCGTGCGCAACGTCGAATAGGTGAGGCGGTCGCGAGAGACACCGGTGCTGAGCACCTCTTTCACCAACGGCACCTGCATGAGCGTTTCGTCGCTTCGAGAGATGCCTACCGTGACGGTCTTTGCCTGGTGTTTGATCGCGTCGACAGGCCGGGTGAGCTCATCGATCGCCGAAGTGAGCGCTGTCGCTAAATCTTCAAGGACAACTGCCGGCGTGCCGACCTTGCCATATTCGAGTTGATACGACTCAAGCGGCACGGAACCCAGAGCAAATCTCCAGACGGTGGCCAATCGCACCGCCGAACTTGCTTCGAGATGTCCGTTGTACTCGCCATTGCGCAACCCATCGAAATACCGGGACGCCTGCGCATTGAGTAAGGGGCGTAGACCCGACAACAGCGATTCACCGTCACCGGGAAGTCCAGAAGCAACCGCGTTGTCAATCGCCGCGCGAGCTTCGCGGAGCGGACGAGCCTGCGCATCGATAGCTAATGCCGCTTCGTAACCGAAGAGATGACCGACCATTGCCGAAAGAATGAATGCGAGACGAGGATGAACCTCGGGTACTGCAATCACCTGAAGGGCAGCCGAGAATCGTTCCTCACCTTGAGTCGCGATCACGACAGGCGCTGCTTTGTGGGCGCGATAGATAGCGACCTCTTTGGCAACATCATCGGCGGTTGAACCTTGGAGTCCGGCGGCGCAAACCAGGATCATTGGCTCGGACGAAAGATCGATGTGCTTTTTGTCCTCGGTGCCATCGCAGGCGATTGCTTTGTAGCAAAGCTCTGAAAGCTTGATTCGAACTTCTTCGGCAGCGATGCGATTCGCCCCATTGCCAACAATTGCCCAGTAGCGACGTGATGGCGCAACGCGCTGGGCCGCTGCTGCGATGTCGTCACGCAACGCAAACGTACGTTCCATCGCCTCGGGGATCTGACGAAGACCCTCGAGAACAGAAGTGCGTTCCGCTGACGTCGCGCCAATTGCGTCTGCCAGTGCAGCAGCCAACAAGAAACAGGCAGCGATCTGTGCATAAAACGCTTTGGTTGATGCAACGCTCATCTCTATATCGCGGCCATCGGAGGTGTACAGAACACCATCGGCTCGATCAGTGAGATCGCTGTTACGGCGATTAACGATCGCGACAACATGTGCTCCGCGAGCGCGGACCAAATCAACTGTGCGGTTGGTGTCGGTAGTCGTTCCCGATTGGCTCACTGCAACAACCAGGGTGTCAGCCATCGAATCGGTGAGATGGAAGCCGCTGAGTTCGGTCGCCAGAACAGCTTCCACTCGCACTTCGGTAGTCGGAGCAAATGCAGCGAGACCTTCGAGCAACGCTCGCGCCGCAACTGCAGCTGTTCCCTGTCCGATCGCCAGAATTCGCTTGATGGAACCATCAGCAAGTGCACCACGGAGCGCCGGTGACAGAACATCGTCGCCGAGGCTCACGTCAGCGCGTCCGTCGATGTCTACCAATTTCCCGCGAAGTGTTTTGCGGAAAGATCCCGGCGCCTCGCCGATTTCCTTAAGCAGGAAATGAGGTGAATCACCGCGGTCTATGTCACGAGTTGTGATCTGCGCTTCAGCGAGATCGTCGGCAAAAACTGAAATTGGCGTGCCGTCGTAGGCCCAACGTTCGATTCCATCGCGATCGCCCGCCTTTGAACCAACGAGTCGCACAACCTGTCCGCTGCTTGCTGGGTTCGCTGGATCGACAGGGATATCGCCATCGAGCCGGAGATACGAAACCGTTTCTTCGACGACGCCATAGGGCTCGCTCGCCACGATGAACGAATCCTCGGCCAAGCCGATGTACAACGCCTGCCCACTTCCCCGAAGCGCAAGCAAAAGCGAATCAGCGGCATCGGCAGCACTGGCCGCGATCGCCACTGAACCTTCAAGTTCATTCACTGTGAAACGAAAGGCCTCGAGGACACCTGTTCCATCAGCCATCGCACGCGATGTCAGCGTTGGAATCACCTTGGCATCGGTGGTGATCTCATCTGCGATGTGAAGTGCTTGCGCCGCTTTGAGGTCCGCAAAATTATCGACATCGCCGTTAAGAACTGCCGTGACGTAAGCCCCACTGTTTTCGTCGGTCTCATCGGAGTTCAATGGATGAGCATTGGGTTGGCTGATGATGCCGACACTCGCCCACCGAGTATGCCCAAGCACAACGGCCTCGACACTCGATGCCCCAAGGGCATGGCGAAGCAAAGGATCACCGACAATCGCAGCGCGAAGCGCACGAGTGTTGTCACCCAGTTCGCCGATTTCTGCGGCAGCCTTGTAAACGAAACTCAAATGTCCTTCTGGGGTTCGCACCGCCATTGAACCAAACAATGGATCCGCAGCGCGATCGGCGATTACAGCGCTGATCGCTGGCGACTGCAGATCAATGCCGTGATTACGAACAAGGAGGTGTAATCCGGCACTGTCGCGCCCACGCACTTCGAGTCGGTCGAGTGCCGAGAGCGCTTGGTGAATCGAAAGGGCAACACCTACCGCGGCTGGACTCAATGGCTCGCCTGCAGTCGCGACGCCATCGAGAAGTGCAGCCACTCCATCAGCGGCTCGGAGGCGATCACGTTGCACCGCCCATACGGCATCTTTGAGATTGACGACTGCCGCGTTGAGGCGCTCAAGTTCGATCCCGACCAGAGCAACGTTCCCAGTCGCTTCAGAGTCGAGATGGTTCTCGAGTTCGACAACCTGCCGGGCAAGACCATCAATGAGCGTCACGATCGACGCGTGAAGCCCAGGGGCTTCAAGTAAGGCCCGAACACCTGCGACCCCGCCAAGCAGTTGATCGGCAGCGGCTACCGCTTTCGCTGCATCGGAAATTGGAGCAACGACAACTGATCGAGACGCAACAACTCCCGCCAACGACTGTGATGCTGCTTCGAGGCGGTCAACGACCTCGGCCGCTCCTGGTGGCTGGCGCAATGATGGTCGACGAACGACGGCGATAATCCCGCACATGAGGTAGCCAGCCTACGCCGAGCAGGCGCTGATGACGGCTGCAGCGAGGTTGTCGGCTGCGGCCTCAGCCTGCTCCATGGTGGGGGCTTCGACCATGACCCGCACAAGGGGTTCGGTACCGCTGAGGCGAATAAGGACTCGGCCTCGGTCACCCAACGACTGTTCCACCGCGGCAATGTCGTCAGCGATGGCCTCGGCAATATCGTCGCGACGATTTTCAAGTCGAACATTTCGCAGCACCTGCGGGAATCGTTCCATGACCGCATCGGTCAAGACCGAAAGGGGTGTTTGGGCACGGCCTACGAGATCGACCAGTTGGACTCCGGAAAGCACGCCATCTCCAGTCGTCGCCCGGTCAGCAAAAACGATATGGCCAGACTGTTCGCCCCCAAGCGAACTCGAAGTACGAGCAAGAGCCTCGAGAACGTGCCGATCACCTACGGGAGTCTCGACAACTTCAATTCCTTGTGCGTCCATCGCCAAACGGAATCCAAGATTCGACATCACGGTGACAACAACACGATCTCCGGCGAGTTGACCGCGATCACGGAGATCACGTGCAAACAGCGCAATGAGTTGATCACCATCGACGAGTTCACCGCGTTCATCGACTGCCAGAAGGCGGTCAGCGTCACCGTCGAAAGCAAGCCCAAGTGCAGCGCCATTCGCAACCACTGCTTTTTGAAGATCCCCCGGATGTGTTGATCCACACGCGTCGTTGATATTGCGACCATCGGGTTGCGCATGCAGTACTTCGACATCGAGACCGAGACCGCGAAAGATCCCTGGAGCAACCGAAGAGGCCGCACCGTTCGCACAATCGATCACGATGCGCATCGGGGCAACTGCAGAAACTGATGACGCGACGGCATCGCACCATTCGGCGACAGCGTTGGTGTCTGTCTCTCTACCAACTGCTGATTCTGTTTCACTAACGGATTCCGCTCGCGCAACAACCACATCAAGCGCTCGTTCAAGCGCCGTTTCCAGTTCATCGGACAACTTGCGGCCGCCGGCAGCAAAGAACTTGATGCCGTTATCGGACCAAGGGTTATGCGATGCGGAAATCACTGCACCAGGTACTCCGCGTTGCGCACAGATCCATGCAACAGCAGGAGTGGGAACAACGCCCATGCTCAGCGGCTGCGCGCCGCCATGAGAAAGTCCAATAGCCAAGGCCGTTTCAAGGCGCTCGCCCGATTCACGGGTATCGCGACCGATAACAAATGTGGTGGTTCCAAGAACCTGCGCAGCGGCCTGACCTAACGAAATGACGAGCGCGTCAGTTAACTCAGATGCGGGTCCGCGTACACCGTCGGTTCCGAATCGGAGAGTCATGAGTTAGCAAGATACGAACTCGCCAAACAAGGCGAGAACGAATGGATCAGCGCTTCGAGTACTGCGGAGCCTTACGAGCCTTCTTGAGGCCGTACTTCTTGGATTCCTTCTTACGATCATCGCGAGTAAGGAAGCCGGCCTTCTTGAGCTCGCCACGCAGTTCGGGATCGAGTTCGATAAGTGCTCGGGCAATGCCATGGCGAAGTGCGCCGGCTTGTCCTGAAACGCCGCCACCGTCGATGTTGCACACGATGTCATAGACCTCGTCGGTGCTTGTAAGACGAAGCGGTTCGGTGAGAATCATGCGGTGAGTTTCCGACGGGAAGTAGTCGGCAACTGGACGCTTGTTCACGGTGATGGTGCCTGAGCCAGGACGCAGCATGACGCGTGCAACTGCACGCTTACGACGACCGGTTGACTGAACGAGAGGGTTCGACATTGTCTGTTCCTTGCCGCTCAGCGAGCCTTGGCGTGGGCGAATTCGATGGTCTGCGGATCCTGTGCGGTGTGATTGTGCACAGGACCGGCATACACCTTGAGCTTCTTGATCATCTGACGACCAAGACGGTTCTTCGGGATCATGCCGCGCACAGCACGACGAACTGCTTCGTCTGGCTTTTCGGCAATCAACTGACCGTAGGACTTTGTGCGCAAACCACCCGGGTAACCGGAGTGACGATGCACGAAGAGTTTGTCGCCCTTGTTCGAGGTCAGCACGACCTTGTCGGCATTAATCACGATGACGTGATCGCCGGTATCGATGTGCGGGGTGTACGTGGGCTTGTGCTTGCCACGAAGAATGGTTGCAACTTCGGTAGCGAGTCGACCGAGGACCATGCCTTCGGCATCGACCACGTACCACGAGCGCTGGATCTCACTGACCTTTGGGGTGTAGGTGCGCACGGCGCAGCCCTTCTGCTTGGGTCCACCCGAAGGTGGCTTTCGAACGAAAGCCCCAGCGTCGGCAGATGAACTGCGCACCGGAGCGGAGGAGAGAGCCTACGGGGAGCCCTTGAACTGAGGCAACTCGCCGATTTCAGTACCCGACTTCCCAGAGACAAAGCCCCTGCGGCGGGGCCACTCCCCCGGCCAGGGATCGGTCCTGGGCCCGGATGATCCCGGCCATTTCCCCGGGTCGGCGAAGGCCCCGGCCCATTTCGATCAGCGTGCCCACAATGGATCGGACCATTTGGTGGCAATAGGACGAAGCCGTGATATCGAACCGCAGAATGCCATCACCCGCCTCATGCCAGCTGGCGTTTCGGACCCGGCGCATGAGCGAGGGTTCGAATCCGGTGATCGGATTGGGCTTGGGCCGGCGACAAAAGCTTGAGAAATTGTGAAGCCCATAGAGGGCATCACACCCCAACTGCAGTGAATGAAGGTCGAGATCTTGCGGAACCCACCAGGAGGTGGCGGCCAAAAATGGATCAGGAACTGGCCGATTCACAATGGTGTAGCGATAGGAGCGCGTCATCGCAGAGAAACGGGCATCGAAATCGGCAGCCGCGAGTTCCGCGTCGCGAACAACAATCGACGGGACTGACTGCTGATTAATCGCGCGAGCCAAACGAGCCGGCGAACCTTTTCCGGAAGCGACGAGATCAGAATCGATGTCGAAGGAAATGACTTGGCCCCACGCGTGCACCCCTGCATCAGTACGACCAGCAACCGAAAGCACCACCGGATGATCAACGCAGCGTTCGAGTTCAGCACGAATGGTGCCAGCAACAGTTGTGACACCATCGTTCTCGGCCATCCCGCGAAACTTTGAACCGTCATAGGCAACGGTCATACGCACTCGCGTGAAACCAGCAGCCGGCGCGGGAATTTCAATCGCAGCGCGTTCAGCATGTGGTTCGCTATCGCAATCACTCGCGCTATCGGTTGGTGAATCCGTGTCCAGACGCGAACCGACCGACCACAGTGGGTCGGTCGAGATCACGTTCATAACAGTCCGATCCGGACGAAGACGATTCAGACGAGTTCGATACGAGCCATCGACGCATTGTCGCCTTGGCGCGGGCCGAGCTTGAGGATGCGTGTGTAGCCACCCGGGCGTCCTTCATAACGCGGTGCGATGTCGGAGAAGAGCTTGGAAGCCATTTCCTTATCGCCCATGAATGACACGACCTGACGATGACGATGAACGCCACCCTTCTTGGCCTTCGTGATGAGCTTTTCTGCGATTGGGCGAAGTGCCTTGGCCTTCGCCTCGGTGGTGACAATCCCCTCGGCAGCAAACAACGATGCTGCAAGATTGGCCATCATGAGACGTTGGTGAGAGGCGCTACCGCCAAATCGCTTCGACTTACGTGGAGTTCCTGGCATGGTGGATCAGTCCCGGTTCTTGAGCGACAAACCGCGCTCGTCAAGTTTCAAGATGACCTCGTCAAGCGACTTCTGACCAAAGTTCGTCACCGCAAGAAGATCGTCCTCTGACTTGAGGAGAAGTTCGCCAACGGTGTTGACCTGGGCACGCTTGAGGCAATTACGGGGACGCTCGGAAAGATCGAGGTCCTCGATGAGGAGGTCGAGATCGGGTGAGCCGGCATGCGTAATGCTGACTTCACCGAGTTCGAGACCCTGAGGCTCGTCGCTCATTTCGGCAACAAGTGTGACCAGTGCCTGAAGTGTTGAACCAGCAGAGGCAAGCGCCTCACGAGCGGTGATCGTGCCGTCGGTCTCGATGTCGAGAACCAAACGATCGAACTCCGTCGACTGCTCAACGCGAGTCGGTTCCACAGAGAACGTCACGCGACGCACCGGCGAGAAGATCGAGTCAACCGGGATAACACCAATGGTGTTGGTCGACTTGTTCCGCTCGGCCGACACATAGCCACGACCCTTTTCAACGGTGACGTCGACGGCAAGTCGACCTGACTCGTTGATGGTGGCGATGTGAAGTTCAGGGTTGAGAATCTCGACGTCGGAAGTCGTCACGATGTCACCTGCGGTGACCTCGGCCGGACCCTTTACGTCGATGCGAAGCGTCACAGCTTCGTCACTATGCACCCGAAGGACGAGGTCCTTGAGGTTCAAAATGACGTCGGTGACGTCTTCGGTAACACCCTTGATGGTGTCGAATTCATGGAGAGCCTCGTCGAACCGCACCTGAGTGACGGCTGCGCCGGGGATTGATGAGAGAAGGGTGCGGCGCAATGAGTTGCCAAGCGTGTGGCCAAAGCCAGGCTCGAGCGGTCCCACTGCAAACAATTGACGATCGCCATCGGCGTCGCCAAGCGCTTCAACCTTCGGTCGCTGCATAACCAGCATGTGTTCCTACCTCGGATCCGTACGTTCGATTTCGTGAACTTGCACAGGGTCGGGATGGTCCCGCCCCGGGACACTTACTTGGAATAGAGCTCGACGATGAGCTGCTCGCGCACCGGCACGTCGATCTGATCGCGGAGGGGAACCGCAAGAACAGTGGTGCTAAAGCCACCGTCTCCAGACTCGAGCCACGCCGGAGGCGTGCGATCGAGAACTTCGCGATTCCACTGGATAACGACCAGTTCACGTGTCTTGTCGCGAAGGGTGATGATGTCGCCCTTGCGAACCCGATAGCTCGGGATGTCGACGCGCTTGCCGTTGACATTGATGTGTCCATGACCCACAAACTGACGAGCCTGCGGACGAGTCGCTGCCCAACCTGAGCGGTAGACAACATTGTCGAGACGCAGTTCGAGGAACCGGAGCATGTTCTCGCCGGTCACGCCCTCGCGGCGATTCGCTTCCTCATAGAGGTTGCGAAACTGCTTCTCGGAAAGCCCGTAGGTGAAACGCGCCTTCTGCTTTTCCTGCATTTGGAGCAGGTACTCGCTGGGGTTGCCACGACGACGCGTACGTCCGTGCTCACCCGGCGGGTAGGGGCGCTTCTCAAGAGCGACGGTTTCGCCCTTGGTTCCAAAAATGTTGGTGCCAAGACGACGCGAGACGCGTGCCTTGGGGCCGGTATAGCGAGCCATGTTCAGACCCTCCGACGCTTGGGTTGACGGCAACCGTTATGCGGGACAGGAGTGACGTCCTTGATTCCCGTTACTTCGATGCCGGCGTTCTGGATGCTGCGGATCGCGGTTTCACGACCCGAGCCTGGACCTTTAACGAGCACATCGACCTTGCGGACTCCGTGCTCCATCGCTCGCTTTGCACACTGCTCAGCAGCCATCTGCGCGGCGAACGGCGTGGACTTACGTGAGCCCTTGAAACCGACATTGCCGGCTGATGCCCACGAAAGAATGTTGCCGTCCTGATCGGAGATGCTGACGATGGTGTTGTTGAACGAGCTCTTGATGTGAGCGACGCCATGCGTGACGTGCTTGCGTTCCTTCTTGCGGGGCCGACGGCCACCACTTGCTGGCTTTGCCATTAGCGCGCCACCTTCTTCTTACCGGCAACGGTCTTCTTGGGACCCTTACGGGTACGGGCGTTGGTGTGAGTGCGCTGACCACGAACGGGAAGACCGCGGCGGTGACGCAGACCCTGGTAACAACCGATTTCCATCTTGCGGCGGATGTCTTGATCGACATCGCGACGCAGATCGCCTTCAACCTTCAGGCTGGCATCGATGTAGCCACGAATCTTGTTGACCTCTTCATCGGTGAGGTCGCGAACTCGAGTACTTGGACTGATCTCGGTGGCTTCACAGATCTGCTTGGCAGTCGTGTTACCGATTCCGTAGATGTAGGTAAGGCTGATTTCCAGGCGCTTTTCGCGCGGGATATCAACACCGGAGATACGTGCCATGGATCAGCCCTGCCGTTGCTTGTGACGAGGGTTCTCACAAATGACCTGCACGCGTCCATGGCGGCGGATCACTTTGCACTTCTCACAGATCTTCTTGACGCTTGGGCGTACTTTCACTGCGTTTGTTCCTTTCGCCCGGACTCTGCCGGGAACATCGGAGCGATCGTGTGGCCGAGGCCAAACTCCTCCGATGGGTCCGATCCTTCTGATCAGACACTCGCTTGTGTTCAGTTGTAGGTGTTACTTGTACCGATAAGTGATCCGACCACGAGTGAGGTCGTAGGGCGTCAGCTCAACTTGGACGCGATCACCGGGCAGAATTCGGATGTAATGCATCCGCATTTTCCCGGAGATATGGGCCAAAACTTTGTGGCCATTTTCGAGTTCGACGCGGAACATTGCGTTCGGCAGCGGCTCGGTGACCGTTCCTTCCAGAACGATCGCGTCTTCCTTGGGCTTAGCCAGGACACTGACTCCTGTGTGGTGGATCTGAAAACCCCTGCTCAGGACCGCGCAAAGGCGGGTTCCCGGACGAGGGCGGACTGAAGACCCTACCGGTCGGGCCCGCTGGCTCCAAATGCGCCCCAAATGAGCAGACCCGTTCCACTCTCTCGGCACCGTTGTCAGGGGTACACCTGTTCGCTAACTGTCACGAATCTTTCCGCAATGCAAGGTGAAATGAGGTGAATGTCCGCCCCATGTGATCAAGCACGATATGTGGATAGCGGGCATAGGTGACATGGTGGGTCCAGAGCCCACCGAGTCGCTCAACCTGGCGATTTTGGTCTTCAGCAACGTCAAGGAAGGGTGAGCGCGACGCCCAGGTCTCGGGGGACACCGAAGCATCGAACGGTTCAATCAACGACCACTTTCGATCGCCGAGGAAGACAGTTCGGATGTCCTCGTCATCAAAGAGCAGCGCCCCAGGGATTCCCGGGCGATCGCCCTCAAGTCGGAACTCCGTCGAGACAGAAAGAATTCCACCCGGGCGCAGGACGCGCCACGCCTCGTCGAGTGACTTTGCCACGTCCTCCCGATCACCGAAATGCTCAATGGAACTCGACGAAAAGACACCCGAAACGCTTTCGTCAGGGAGGTCGAGCGCAAGCGCGTTCATATCCTCCACTCGCAATCGCGTCGGGTCCCAGATGAACGGCCAGTGGGCTCCAGGATCGACAAGCATCGATGAATCAGCGCTTTCCTCCCAGCCCTCCTCTAGGTAGAGATCGGTGGCGATGACCTCTTGCGCGAATCGCGTCAGATAGAACAACGTCGGTTCATTTCCTGCACCGATTCCAAGGAGACGATGGGTTCCATCAAGTAACCCTGCCTCGCGGAACGAAAGAACCGCCATCGCAACTTCCCAGTACTTTCGATACTCGCGAGCAGTCGGAAACTCGGGACCAAAACGCAGCAGTTCATGTGCAAACACATCACGAATCACATCGCGAAGTCGCGGTGTCACAAAATCCTCGACCTCACAAATTTTCGAAAGGGAGAGGTTCCGTTCAAGGAGTAACGGTTTCTCAATCACTAGTTCCGAATCACGATCTTGAACACGAATCGCGGGAAGATCTTCGCAGAGCCACTCGGCGACTCTCCGAAATTTTTCATCGAAGCGAAGTGGATCGACGTTCGAGCGATAGCGATCGGTTTGGATCGCAACGAATGTGGATCGATTCGCAACTGTGGATCGGAGCGCTCGCAACGCGTCGATCGGATCGTTCGGTGAGAAATTCCAGGGTCCGTTACCGAGCAATTCATCGTGCGCCGGAATCGAAGACAACACGACTGGGGTTCCGCGTTCAAGGGACTCAATAACCGAGAGTGAAAAACCTTCATGAAGCGACGGGACGATGACCGCTTCAGCGTTCCGAAGTATTGAATCGAAATCGTCATCCGGGATCTGACCTCCGATTCGAAAGCGATTCCGTTCAAGACCTAGCTCTAGCGCCAGCGTCGTCAACGCGACCCGATGCTCATCGGACATCGAGGCAATGACGACGACATCGAGATCGGTTCGATCCAGAACAGCAAACGGAACTGCTGCCGCCACACCCACAAGGAGATTTTTGTGCGGGAGCCCATTTCCCACAACGACAATGTGTGATCGTCGAGTCGTTCGTGATTCTCTCCCTGCTTGCGTCACTGATTCGCCCAGCCGTGTCAATCCCGGCGCACATCCCGTTTCTACGATGCACTCGGGGCGAACCCCTAACTCGATTGCCTCGGCAGTCGACGACGCGGAAAGAGTAAGAAGCTTCCCGTACCCCCCGATGCATTCAAGACCGAATTGATACTCCAGAAACTCAGCATCTGTTCTCAAAAAACTGTGTGGGTAGGTTCCCATAATCGAATCAAGCCACACTCCAGCGCTTCGCACCGATGGCGACCGCGATAACCGCACCTGTAGATCGGTTTTTCGGTGGATAAACGGAGCCAACTGAAGAAACGATCCAACGCGTCGGCGATGGTGCGAACCCCATGTGCCATCGAATCGCCCAACAAACTCTTCCGGAAGCGGCGGCAAGTCCATCGATGCAAGTTGCCAAACTTCGACATCATCAGGAACTGCATCAAGAACAATCCTGAGGGCATTTCGAGCATGAGTGCGTGTGCCGCACATGATGGCCACCTGGGCACCGCGTGTGTCGATAAGAAGCACGTTCGGCCAATCCGCATCTCCTGCAGGATCTGTTTCTATCGAACGAAACCGTCGTAACTCGCTTAGTCCGGCCGAGTCAGCTTCAGATTCCGAAAGGGATTCGATGAGCTCCCATTCGCGATCGTCAAGCAGGCGCGGAGCGGTTATGCGTCTGGATCGAAGTTGACCGGTTTCCCCCAAGGCTCTTTGATCAACATCCAACTGTTTTGAAACGGTCGCTCTCCCCAAACCGTCAGTCGTCACAAGCCGCTCAAAGGGACGACCCGGAGCGGTGAACTCTGCAACCGCCGAAACAACATTCGAAGGACTACTCAATTGTTTGTGCCGTAGCCGCCTGAGGCGGTTCGCCAAGGGAAGGACCAGGACTCGAAACGGACGGGCAGGCGCCACGATGACCCGGCCGATTCGGTACGCCCAACTCATCTCTAATTCCCAGACACGTTGCTGGTTCAAGATTGCCCGATGTTGTTCCGCGGCCAACAGAGCATCGCGCTGAATCAGTTGGGCCTGGCTTCGCTGCAGAGCAACTTCGACTTCCTTTGCGTGCTTGTCTCGCTCGAGGATTGTCAACGTCATCTGCGCTTGGGCACCACCACCTAGTTCAGAAATGCCTGCTTTCTTAAGTGCTTCAAGATAGGTCCATTGGGGAAAACCATCGATCGGAGAAACCGGTTGCGCAAGACGTTGCCGCAGATCAGGTCGATCTGCTCTCGAGTAGAAACGATTGATCCCATCATCGATCGCGAATTCGTACCCCGCCTCAAGAACCATTGGTTCCCAACTCGCGAAGGACGGTGCCCACGTCGACGGGTCTATTGATTCAATGACCAACACCAGAGGGCGGAAGCGATCCCAATCATTGGAGGAAACAACTTCAATTTCGGCACCCTCAACGTCAATCTTTAAAAACCCAATCTCTCGGTTTTCCAAGTAGCGGTCGAAAAGCTCCTTAAGAGTGAGTGATTCCACAACAACAATTTCTCTGCGCTCATCAAGTGCGCCGGGAAATACCTCAGACTCGTTATAGATCGAGGAAAGATCGAGATGGGGATACCGCAGGGTGAATTGAATCTCTCCCGAACGACGTGAAATGGCAACCTGCAAGGTCAGATCGCGCGGACGCTCGCTCATCAGAACCGAAGCATTCGGGCCTGGTTCAACATTGATTCCGTTCCAACCTCTGTCTGAGAAGAGTCGGGTCACCGAGAAATTCGTCGGATGCCCGGCACCAATATCGACATAGATGCAGTCGGTCTCGTTTGACAGCGCTTTCCAGAGGCGAACGTCTTCGAAGTTCTGCGCATAAGAAATCGGTGCGACCGGAATGGGCTCCTCACGCGCAAAAAACGGCTCGACCATTCTTTTTCTCCGCATGAGTTTCCTCAATCGCCTTTCCCGCCGCATGACCGACTGTAGTCCCATGCAAACAAAAGACGGACCGTTTCCCTTAGAGCCCACGCGAAGTCTGCAACTTCGAACATTTCACCCAGTGTCACGCCGGAAACTCGGGAGCATCGTTCTCTTCCCCCATTTTTTGTGACCGCATGTCACTACGCATCCATTGGAGGGTATTTTCGACCTGAAGGCACGCAATCATGAAGAAGCTCAGGCGATCGTCAAAATTTCGGGCCCATTGGGGCCGATGGCGATCGTGTGTTCAAAATGAGCCGCCCAAGACCCATCCGCCGAAAGCACTGTCCAGCCATCCTCGGTAAGGAAAGTCTCGGCCTCGCCGATGGTGACCATGGGCTCTACCGCCAGAGTCATGCCCGTCTTCAACGTTCCGCCCTTACCTGCCACTCCGTAGTTGGGCACCTCGGGGGCCTCGTGCATCCGACGGCCGATTCCGTGGCCGACATAATCACGAACGACAGAGAAGCCCGCCGCCTCGACCACGGCCTGCACCGCAGCGCCAATGTCGCCCAGGGTGTTGCCATCGACCATCGCAGCAATGCCCGCGGCAAGAGAGGCCTCGGTGACTGAGATCAGTCTCGAGGCCTCGGCGGAAATCGTGCCAACGCCGGCGGTGAACGCCGCGTCGCCATGCCACCCCTCGACCACCGCGCCACAGTCGACCGAAATGATGTCGCCCTCGTTCAGAACGATTGGTCCGGGGATGCCGTGGACGATCACATCGTTCGGCGACGCACAGATCACCGCTGGGAAGCCGTGGTAGCCGAGGAAGTTCGACGACGCTCCCCTGCTGTCGATCACTTTGCGGCCAATTGCGTCGAGATCGGAAGTTGTCACGCCAGGACGAATCGCGGCGCGAATTTTTTCGTGCATTTCCGCAACCACGCGACCAGCAGCACGCATGTGGCGAAGCTCATCGTTCGTCCGAGCTTTCATGCCCGACTCAGTTTGAAAGTCGAGCGTCGATTGCGCTCAGAAGCCGAGCGAAAACCTCGTCAGGAGAACCAAGGCCGTCAACTCGAACAAGCGAACCGCTTGCCGCATAAAAGTCAATGGTTGGCTGGGTTTCTGAGGTGTACGCAGCAAGACGCTTCGCAATTGATTCCGGTGTGTCGTCGGCGCGCTGCTGAACTTCGCCGCCACACTTGTCGCAGACCCACTCGGTTGAGGGCGGTGCAGCAACGGAGTAAATGGCTCCGCACTTTGCGCACACGCGACGTGAGGAGATGCGCTCAAGCACAATCTCTTCAGGAACAACAAGGTCGATTGCAACATCAATTGTTGCAAACTTCGCCATGCCTTCTGCTTGCACAACTGTGCGCGGAAAGCCGTCGAGAAGAAAACCGTTCGCTTTGACATCGGCTTCAGCGAGCCGTTCTTCAACAACACCAAGAATGATTTCGTCGGAGACGAGACCGCCACCATCCATCACGGCCTTGGCTTCAATACCCAGCGGAGTACCTGCAGCAACAGCGGCGCGCAACATGTCGCCCGTGGAAATATGTGGCGTTGCGTAATGCGCTGAAAGCCGCTCGGACTGTGTGCCCTTACCCGCTCCCTGCCGTCCGAAGATAAGCAGACGAGCAGTCATTACTTCAGGAATCCTTCATAGTTACGCATCATCAACTGGCTATCGATCTGCTTCATCGTTTCGAGGGCAACACCCACGGCGATAAGGATCGAGATACCCGTGAACGACACCTGCGTGCCGGGGAGATACGTGGTCAGGATGTAAGAAGGAATAAGAGCGATGGCGGCGATGAACAGCGCGCCGGGAAGCGTGATGCGGGAAAGCACCTTGGCCAGATAACGCTCGGTCTGGGGACCAGGACGAATACCCGGGATGAAACCACCCTGCTTACGAAGCTGGTCGGCCTGCTTCACCGGATCGAAGGTGATCGCTGTGTAGAAGTAGGCGAAGCCAATGATCAAAAGACCAAAGATGATCATGTGAATTGGCGCATTTGGCGTAACCAGGTTTGAGTTCACCCAGTCCTGCATGGTTTTGCCCCATCCGTCGGACGGCAGCACAAAACTCAGCAACTGCGGGAGATACAACACCGAACTGGCGAAGATGATCGGGATAACGCCCGACTGGTTCACCTTGAGTGGGATATAGGTGCTCTGTCCGCCGTACTGGCGACGACCAACGACGCGTTTCGCGAACTGCACAGGGATGCGGCGCTGGCCTTGTTCGACATAAACGATTGCCACCGTGATGAACGCGTAACCGAGAAGCACCATGCCAACAGCAACCCAGCCGCCATTGGCTTTGATGGTGGCCATCTGACTGGGCAGCAAAGAAACTACCGAAGCAAAAATCAGCAGCGACATACCGTTGCCGATTCCTCGTTGCGTCATGAGTTCGCCGATCCACATGAGGAGCGCGGTGCCGGTGGTGAGCGTCAACACAATGAGCAGTACGCGACCGACGGTGAAGTTTGGGATGAGGTCAAGGCCAGTGGTGTTGCCACGAGTAAGGCCACCGCCACCGTTGTGGAACAAATAGGCCAAACCTGTCGATTGCAGGACGGCAATGCCCATTGTTACGTAACGGGTCCACTGCGTGATCTTGCGCTGACCAACTGCGCCCTGGTTCTGCCATTCCTCAAGTTTGGGAATAACAACACCAAGAATCTGCATGATGATCGATGCAGTGATGTACGGCATGATGCCGAGCGCAAAAATCGCGAAGTTTGTGAGACCGCCGCCAGAAAACAACTTCAAGAACGCAAGCACGCCACCCTGATCGGCCTGCGACTTCAGCTGCTTGAGCGCAGCGGTGTCGATTCCGGGAACGGGGAGATGAGCGCCCAGTCGATACAGGGCGATCATCAGGAACGTGAACAGAACCTTGTTACGAAGGTCCTGGACCTTGAAGATGTTCTTCAGGTTGGTGAGCACCGAGGTCACTCCTACCGCCAGCTACGAGGCCAGCAGTTCGTCAACGATCGTCAGCGGTTTGTGAACTGATTTCCCTTTGCGGGAGGACGACGCTCGCCCCATGGCAAAGGAATGATTTCAACGGTGCCGCCAGCTGCGGTGATTGCCGCTTCGGCCGACTTTGAGACTGCATGCGCACGCACGGTGACGGGGCGTGAAAGTTCTCCACGACCAAGCACCTTCACGAGCGAGCCCTTACCGACGAGGCTCTTGCCCAACAGTGAGACTGGATCGACGATGTCGAGACCTGACTCGTGGATGGTGTCGAGGTTGATCGCCTGGTATTCGACGCGGAAGGGGTTATTGAAACCGCGAAGCTTCGGGACACGCATATGCAGCGGGTTCTGACCACCTTCGAAACGAGCGGGAATGCTCGTACGCGCGCTCTGGCCCTTGGTACCGCGGCCTGCGGTCTTGCCGCCCTTGCCACCGATACCGCGGCCGACGCGCTTACGGCGACGGTTGGAGCCCTCAGCGGGCTTGAGATCATGAATCTTCACGATGTCCTCACTTGCTGGTCGAGCCGGGCTCGACCTCTTCGACAGTAATGAGATGCGGGACACGAGCGATCATGCCGCGGATTTCAGGACGGTCGGGAAGGGTATTGGTCTTGCCAATGCCACGAAGACCAAGTGCACGGAGCGTTCCGCGGTGCTTGGGCTTGGTGCCGATCGACGACTTGATTTGAGTGACCTTAAGTTCTGCCATCACGCGACCTCATTGGGAACGTGCGGGCCACGCTCGGAAAGCTTGAATGCTTCGAGCATGCCCTTGGGGACGAACTCTTCAGGAGCAAGGCCGCGAAGTCGAGCGACCTCGTTGGGATCCTTGAGTCCCTGCAAACCAGCGATGGTTGCGCGAGCCACGTTGATGTGGTTCGAGGAACCAAGCGACTTACACAGAACGTCGTGGATGCCAGCTTCTTCGAGAATGGCGCGTGCAGCACCACCAGCGATCACACCGGTACCAGGAGCAGCGGGCTGAATAAGCACGCGTCCGGCACCCATGCGTCCGACGATGGGATGAGTCACGGTTGACCCGGCCAACGGCACCTTGAACAGGTTCTTGCGAGCCTCTTCGGTGCCCTTTTGAATGGCCAGCGGAACTTCCTTGGCCTTGCCATAGCCGAGACCGACATGGCCGGCACCGTCACCGATCACCACAAGAGCGGTGAAAGAGAATCGACGACCGCCCTTAACGACCTTGGCAACTCGGTTGATGTTGATCACGCGTGACTCGCGAAGTGCGAGAGCGTCAGCGTTGAGGGCCATCAGAACTCCAGTCCAGCTTCTCGGGCGGCATCGGCAACTGCGGCGACACGACCGTGGTAGAGGAAACCGCCACGATCGAAGACGACCTTGTCGATACCAGCAGCCTTGGCGCGCTCAGCGAGGAGCTTGCCCACTGCGGTTGCGGCGGCGATGTTGCTGGTGCCACCAGTGGTGACACCGGTCTCGACGGACGATGCAGCAACAATTGTGCGGCCGCTGATGTCGTCGATGATCTGTGCATTGATGTGACGGTTGGATCGGTAGACCGCCATGCGAGGACGCGTTGCGGTGCCACGCACCTGCTTGCGAACTCGACGGTGACGGCGGATCCGCGCGTCGCGCTTTTGCTGTGCCTTGTCGCTCATGTCTACTTACCTGCCTTGCCGGCTTTGCGGGCCACGTACTCGCCCTTGTACCGGACGCCCTTGCCCTTGTAAGGCTCGGGCTTACGGATTGCACGAATGTCTGCGGCCACCTGGCCAACAGTTTCTTTGTCGGTTCCCTTGATGAAAATCTGCGTTGGGACCGGAACCTCAAAAGTGATGCCAGCCGGAGCAACAACGCTCACGGGATGGCTGAAACCAAGAGCGAGATCGATCGCAGTGTCGCCCTTCGCTGTGGCGCGGTAACCGACACCGATGATTTCAAGTTCCTTGGTGAAGCCTTCGCTCACACCAACGACCATGTTGTTCACTAGCGAACGGACGAGGCCATGCAGCGCACGGTTCTGACGTTCGTCGTTGGGACGTTCGACGATGAGTACTGCACCTTCCTGACGGATGGTGATCTCACCGGGGATGTCGCGTTCAAGTGTTCCTTTGGAGCCCTTCACGGTGACGTGCTGACCAGCGATTGAAACCTCAACGCCAGCAGGTACCGGGATAGGAGCGCGTCCTACTCGTGACATGTCAGCCCCTTACCAAACGAAACACAGGATCTCGCCGCCCATGCGACGCTTGCGCGCCTCACGGTCGGTCATCAGACCCTGACTGGTGGACAGGACAGCGACTCCAAGGCCACCGAGAACCCGAGGGATCTTGTCGGCCTTGATATAGACGCGGAGGCCCGGCTTCGACACGCGCTTGACACCGGAGATGACGCGCTTGCGTTCGGGCGAATACTTCATGGTGACGGTGAGAACTGAACCGGGACGGTTCGGATCGTCAGCGATGGTGAAGCTCTCGATATAACCCTCGGACAGGAGGAGTTTGGCGAGTGCTTCTTTCACCTTGGATGAGGGCATGCGTACTTCATCATGCATCGCGGTGTTCGCGTTGCGGATGCGGGTGAGCATGTCGGCGATGGGGTCTGTCATTGTCATGTCGTCGCCTCCCCTACCAGCTGGCCTTTTTGAGACCAGGAATTTCGCCAGCGTGTCCGAGTTCGCGAAGGCAAATACGACACAGCTGGAACTTGCGGTACACGGCACGTGGCCGTCCACACTTCTGGCAACGGGAATATGCCCGCACCTTGAACTTCGGGGTGCGACGTTGCTTATTAACGAGCGCCTTTTTGGCCATTACTGCTGCCCCTCACGCTTGAACGGGAAGCCGAAAGCATCGAGCAGGGCTTTGCCCTCGGCATTGGTCTTGGCAGTGGTCACGATTGTGATGTCGAAGCCACGGGGGGCGTCGATCTTGTCGTAATCGATTTCCGGAAACATGAGCTGTTCGGGAAGACCAAAGGTGTAGTTGCCGTGTCCGTCGAAGGACTTCGGAGACAACCCACGGAAATCGCGGATGCGGGGAATCGCAAGGCTGATGAGCCGGTCGAAGAATTCCCACATGCGATCGCCGCGAAGAGTGACCTTCACGCCGATGGCATTGCCTTCACGCAGCTTGAAAGCGGCGACGGACTTCTTGGCCTTGGTCACAATGACCTTCTGGCCGGTAATCAGTTCGAGGTCGCGCACAGCGCCATCGATCAGCGATGACTGAACGAGGGCCTTGCCGACGCCCGAGTTGATCACGATCTTCTCGAAACGCGGGACCTGCATGATGTTGCCGAGTTCGAGCGTGTCCTTAAGTTGGCCACGGATCTCGTCGTTGTAGCGGGTCTTCAGTCGGGGAATGGTCGCAGTTGCGGTGCTCATGCGAGGTCTCCTTCACACTTGCGGCAGATCCGGACCTTGGTGCCATCGGGCTCGAAGCGATAACCGACACGAGTCGGCTTGCCGCATGAGTTGCACACGATGGCGACGTTCGATGCCGGAATCGGCATTTCTTTGTCGATGATGCCGCCGGTGTTGGTCTGGCTGACAGGCTTCTGATGCTTCTTGGCAATGTTGACACCGTCGACGATGACCTTTCCCTTTTCGGGAATGGATCGAGTGACGGTACCGGTCTTGCCACGGTCCTTACCGGACAGCACCTGGACGCGGTCGCCCTTGCGGATTTTCATCACAACACCTCCGGGGCGAGTGAAACGATTCGCATGAACTTCTTGTCACGCAATTCACGGCCAACTGGGCCGAAGATGCGCGTGCCACGAGGCAGCAAGTTGTCCGTGATGAGAACAGCAGCGTTCTCATCGAACTTGATGTACGAACCGTCGGGACGACGCTTTTCCTTCTTTACGCGAACGACGACGCACTTGACGACGTCACCCTTCTTTACGCCGGCGCCAGGAATGGCGTCCTTGACCGTAGCGACAAAGATGTCACCGATCGAGGCGTAGCGGCGACGCGTGCCACCAAGAACCTTGATGCAAAGAACTTCTTTTGCACCACTGTTGTCGGCAACCCGAAGTCGGGATTCCTGCTGGATCATCGTGCACGCTCCAGGACATCAAGAAGACGCCAGCGCTTTGTCTTAGAAAGCGGACGGGTCTCCTGCACACGGACCTTGTCGCCCACGTTGAGATCGTTGCTCTCGTCGTGGACGTACAGCTTGTTCGTGCGCTGAACGGTCTTGTTGTAACGAGGGTGACGCACGCGGTCTGTCACAGCGACAACAGCGGTTTTGTCCATGGAAGTCGAAACGACCATGCCCTCACGAATTTTGCGCGGATTGGCGCGCTCGGTGGCCGTGGTTTCCTCAGCCATCAGGCGTTCTCCTCGTTCTTCGACAGCGCTTCGGCTGCCGCGATTTCGCGACTGCGCAACTCAGTGTTGAGCTGTGCAACCTGCTTGCGAACAACGCCCAGACGAGCGGTGTTGTCGAGCTGACCAGTGACGTGCTGGAAACGAAGGTTGAAAAGTTCTTCCTTCGAAGCCGCCAGCTTGTCGAGCAGTTCGCCGTCGCTGATGTCACGGAGTGATTCTTTGGTCTTTGCCATCAGAAGCCCTCCTCACGGGCAACGAAGCGAGCCTTGATCGGCAGCTTCTGGATGGCCCGGTCGATTGCCTCGCGGGCAACCTCAGGGTCGTTGTAGGAAAGTTCGAACATGACCCGGCCTGGCTTCACAACAGCAACCCAACGTTCGGGGTTGCCCTTGCCAGAACCCATGCGGGTTTCGGCCGGCTTCTGGGTAACGGGCTTGTCCGGAAACACGTTGATCCAGACCTTTCCGCCACGCTTGATATGACGGGTCATAGCGATACGGGCGGCTTCAATCTGACGGGCGGTGATCCAACCCGGCTCAAGGGCCTGGATGCCGTAGTCACCAAACGTGACTTCGGTTCCACCCTTTGACTGACCCTTCATGCGACCGCGCTGTTGCTTGCGGTGCTTCACCTTCTTTGGCATCAACATAATCAGTCACCATCCCCAGGACGGAAGTGCGGGGTCTCGTGATGCTGACGAGTTGAACGCTCGATTTCCTCTTCCTCGGCAAGCAGTCGCTCGAGTTCGGGATCGGCTTCCTTCACCAGCGGCGTTGCTTCGAGATCTTCAACAATTTCGGAATCGGCATCGCGCTTACGACCAGCGGCCGAAGACACAACCTTGCGGGGACGAGCGTCTCCTGAGGTTTCACCAACAGCCATCGCCGCTTCGCGGGTGGCCTTGTCGTCGAGGACGCTCTTGTACGGAAGGATGTCGCCCTTGTAGAGCCAGACTTTCACGCCAATACGGCCGTAGGTGGTCTTTGCTTCACGAAAGCCGTAATCGATATCGGCACGAAGCGTGTGCAACGGCACACGACCTTCGCGGTACCACTCGGTACGTGACATTTCAGCGCCGCCAAGACGACCTGCGCACTGAACACGAATGCCGAGAGCGCCAGCCTTCTGCGCGTTCTGCACTGCGCGCTTCATGGCACGACGGAATGCGACACGGCCAGCGAGCTGATCGGCAACACCCTGCGCAATAAGCGCGGCGTCGAGTTCAGGCTGCTTGATTTCTTGGATGTTGAGCTGCACCTTGTTGTTGCCGGAGATCTTGGTGAGACCGGCACGAAGGCGATCGGCTTCTGCACCACGACGACCGATGACGATGCCTGGACGAGCGGTGTGCACGTCGACACGAAGACGATCACGAGTGCGCTCGATCTCAACACGGCTGATTGCCGCGTGCGGCAACTGCGTCATGAGGTAATCGCGGATCTGCCAATCCTGAATGAGATTGTCGGAATACTCGCGACGATCGGCAAACCAACGCGACTTCCAGTCGGTGGTCACGCCGAGGCGGAACCCGTAAGGGTTGACCTTCTGACCCATCAGTCTTCCTTCCCGTCAGTCTTGACGGCTTCGTCGGTCACTGCTTCAGCAACAACCTCATCGTCGGTTTCCGCGTGATCATGTTCGTGATCATGGTCATGTTCGTGGTCATGATCTTCTTCAACCTTGCGCTCGGCCTTGGCCTGACGGCTGCGGGCAACGCGTTCACGACGAGCTTCAGCAGCAGCGCGTCCACCAGAGACACGACCGCTTGCGGCTTCACGTTCACGCAACTTCTCAAGATCGTCGGCAGCCAGACGGCTCACGATGATCGTGATGTGACAGGTGCGCTTACGGATACGCGTCGCACGGCCACGAGCACGGGGACGCCAACGCTTAAGCGTCGGGCCTTCGTCGGCGAAGCATGCAGAAACGAACAATTCGTCAGCGGGAATTTGGTTGTTGTGCTCGGCGTTAGCGATTGCTGACTCGAGACACTTCAGAACGACGCGAGCGATGTCGCGTTCAGCAAGTTCGAGCACCTCAAGTGCTCGCGCTACCGGGAGTCCGCGGATGAGATTGAGAATCTCACGGGCCTTATACGCCGATGAACGGACGTACTTGACCTCGGCGCGGACGCCAGGACGCTCGTTGGTCTTCGCACCGAAGGCCATCAGCGGCGTCCCTTCTTCTCTTGACCAGCATGGAACCGGAAGGTTCGCGTCGGCGCGAACTCACCAAGCTTGTGGCCAACCATGGCCTCGGTGACATACACCGGGACATGCTTGCGACCATCGTGAACGGCCATCGTGTGACCGACCATCTCGGGGATGATCGTGGAACGACGTGACCAGGTCTTGATGACCTTCTTTTCGTTCAGTTCGTTGAGTGCGTCGACCTTCTTGAGAAGATGGTCGTCGACAAACGGACCCTTTTTGAGGCTGCGAGGCATTTCGTCCTCTCCTAACGCCGCGAGCCGCGGGTGCGGCGACGACGGACAATGAGTTTCTGAGACGGCTTGGTCTTGTCGCGTGTACGACCTTCGGGCTTGCCCCAAGGAGACACAGGATGACGACCGCCGGAGGTCTTACCTTCACCACCACCATGTGGATGGTCGACCGGGTTCATGGCCACACCGCGGGTTTGAGGCTTAACGCCCTTCCAACGGTTACGACCGGCCTTACCGATCTTGATGAGTTCATGTTCGGAGTTACCAACTTCACCGACAGTGGCGCGACAGTCGATCGGGACACGACGCATTTCGGTGCTTGGAAGACGGAGGGTTGCGTAGTCGCCTTCCTTGGCCACGAGCTGAATGCTCATGCCGGCACTACGGCCCATCTTTCCGCCACCACCGGGCTTGAGTTCGACGTTGTGCACGACGGTACCGACTGGGATGAAACGCAACGGAAGCGCGTTACCCGGACGGATGTCTGAACCCTGCCCACTTTGCAGAATGTCGCCAACCTGCACACCCTTCGGGGCGAGGATGTAACTCTTCGCTCCGTCGTGGTAATGCAGAAGTGCGATACGGCAGGTGCGGTTCGGGTCGTATTCGATCGCGGCGACAGAGGCGGGAACGCCGTCCTTGACGCGACGGAAGTCGACAAGACGGTAACGCTGCTTGTGACCGCCGCCCTTATGACGAGCTGTCTTGCGGCCGTAACTATTACGACCACCAGTGCGGTGCTTGGGGACGAGGAGCGACCGTTCCGGCGTGTCCTTTGTGATCTCCGCAAAATCGGAGACAGTCTGGAAACGACGGCCGGGGCTAGTCGGTTTGCGTTTACGAAGAGCCATGGTTCCTTACCCCTCGAACAATTCGATGCGGTCGCCAGCGGCGAGAGTGACGAAGGCGCGCTTTTGGCCCGTCTGGGAACCAAAGGTTCCGTTGCGACGATTGCGCTTGCGCTTGCCATTGCGGTTGAGCGTGTTGACGTTGAGCACCTTGACACTGAAGATCGACTCAATTGCGTCGTGGATCTCAGGCTTTGAAGCGTCGGGGTGAACAACAAACGTGTACACGTTGTTGTCGAGAAGGGCGTAGCTCTTCTCGCTCACTACCGGACGAATGATGACATCACGAGGATCTTTCACTTCGATGCCTCCACATTCGGCAGGGTTGACTTGGTGAACACAACGAAGTCCGAGACAAGGACGTCGTAGGTGTTGAGTTCAGCGGTCTCGATGATGTGAACCTCGCCGAGATTTCGGAAGCTCTTCCAGGCAGCGACATCAAGACGATCGAGAACCAACAGAACCTTGCCTTCGATGCCGAGAGCAGCAAGTGCTGCAACCGCACCCTTCGTTGAAGGAGTAGCAAAGTTCCATTCATCGACGACGATGACCTTGCCCTCTGACGCACGGTCGGACAGTGCCGAACGAAGCGCGAGCTTGATCATTTTCTTCGGTGTCTTTTGGGCATAGCTGCGTGGCTTCGGGCCGAGCGCAACGCCACCACCGATGAAGTTGGGGGAACGGGTGGAGCCGGCACGGGCACGACCGGTGCCCTTCTGCTTCCAAGGCTTGGCCCCGCCGCCACGAACTTCAGCGCGAGTCTTGGTGCTTTGCGTTCCAGAACGACGCGCCGCAAGTTGTGCGGTCACGACCTGGTGCATCACCGAGACGTTGGGTTCGATGCCAAACGTTGTGGCATCAAGTTCGAGAGAGCCAGCATCGGTGCCAGCTGCAGTCTTAACGGTCACAGTTGCCATCACGCATCACCCTTCGTGTGGATCTTCACTGCGTCGCGGATAACCACGATGCCGCCCTTGGGGCCAGGCACCGCACCGCGCACGAGCAGCAAGTTCTTTTCGGGATCGGCAGACACAACACGCAAGTTCAGCGTGGTGACTTTCTCTGCACCCATACGACCCGCCATGCGCGTGCCCTTGAACACGCGGCCGGGGGTGGCGCAGGCGCCGATCGAGCCAGGAGCACGATGGACCCGGTGGGCACCATGGGATGCGCGCTGGCCTTTGAAGTTGTGACGCTTCATCGTTCCGGCGAAACCCTTGCCCTTGCTCACGGCAGTGACATCGACAAACTCGCCAGCAGCGAGCGTGTCGACTTTGATTTCCTGTCCAACTTCGAAGTCGTCGACGTTGTCGAGACGAAGCTCGAGCACGCGCTTGCCGGCAGCAACGCCAGCTTTTTCGAAGTGACCGCGATCGGGGCTATTCAGCTTGCGTGCGTCCTTCTCACCGAAGGTCACCTGCAACGCGTTGTACCCATCGCGTTCAACGGTCTTGATCTGCACCACGCGCATTGGAGCGACGTGCAGCACGGTCACGGGTACAACGCGGTTGGCGTCATCCCATACCTGTGTCATGCCGACTTTTTCGCCGACTACTGCTTTGTTCGCCATAACGGCAACGATCTTTCTGTTGTGGTTTGCGTCGAGTCGGACATGCGGGGACGGGCCCTTCATGCCAACGCTCGGCACGGGAAAACCCGGCCGAGCGCCTGTCGGTTGTGCTGCGGGGTATCTACCGAAGTAGACCGTCGCAGACGTCGGTTCGATCGACGTAGAGGTGCGGCTGGCGGTCTTCCGGAGAAGACCCCTGTTGCACGGAGGTGAAACTCTAGGGGTTCAGCGGTCTCGGACCAAATCCCGGATTTTCGGAGAAATGGGCCGATCGACTCTGGCGGTGTACCACGTCTCTGTGGTACAAATAGCTCATGGCGAGCGATGAGATTTTAGATCGAATCAGCGCACTTCTCCACAGCCCCGACGACACCACCGTCAATACCTCGATGCGCCTACCTGTCACCCTTCGTGAGGCCGCAGCGCTGGCCACCGAGCACCTCGGAGTGGCCCCTTCCACCACGGCCTACACCGCTCAGCTCCTTCGCTCGGACATCGAGGCATCGCTCTTGGCCGCCGTTCTCGAAGCCCACTACCAAGAAGAGCCGTCCGATCGACCCTCCCTCGCCGAAATCACCCTCGGAGTAGCCGAAATCGATGCCAATCCCCTCGCCCGGCGACCCGACCTCATCACGAAAGCCGCTGCGGAAATCGTGGCCACCCACCCAAAGGCGACTCCCGATGAGGTCCTTCTCTGGGCCGAAGCTCAGTTCGTGATCCGATCATGACCGTGGTGATCTTGGACAACGAAGCAGTGCAGGCCATTCTGCAACCCCACCACCCCAAGTTCCGCAGTGTGGCTGCCCGAGTTGAGGCGGCGCGATGGAGATCGGCGAATCACACCCAGGTCTCCCTTCATGTTCCCGCGACTGTGCAGGTAGAAGCCGGTTGGGACCGAACCTCGCCGAGAGCGGCCCGACTCAACCGCTACCCCATCACGATCAACCCGCTGGACACTTCCACCGCAGACGCAGCGGCGCGTATCGTCGCCGAGTATTCAGTCACGCCAGCAGACGCGCATATTGGCGTGCTTTGTCAGAAACACGCAACTGGAAACACCCGCGTAATCGTTCTCACAAGTGATCCCGAAGACATAGTGCGCGTCACCGATGCTGCCCCGGTTATCGCACTTCGAATCTGATCGGGAGTTACAGACCCATTCGCTTTGTAACACCATGATCGCGTCCGGCGGTGTAACCACCGTCGACTGCAATTGTTTGTCCGGTTACGAACGAAGCATCGGGCGATGCAAGAAACGCAGCAACTGCTGCAATTTCTGAAGGGCGACCAAGTCGACGGAGCTTGTGCTCTTCTTTGATCTCCATCAGCATTTCGTTCATCTCGGGATCGCCAAGACCGCGCAACATCGGCGTGTCGATAAATCCAGGACAAATAGAATTCACTCGAATGCCTTGACGGCCGTAATCAATGGCCATGTTCTTCGTAAGAATCGCAACGCCACCCTTTGACGCGTTGTACGAACTTCCACCTGCTGTTCCCTCAAGACCTTCAACACTGGCGACAGTGATGACACTCCCCCGCTCTCCGTCAACAAGCTCTTGCGCAAGCATCTTGATGATGACGTGCTTGCACGTGGTGAATGTGCCAGTGAGATTGATGTCGAGTGTGCGCGTGAAGGTTTCAACATCAACAAGATGAACCGGTCCACCAGCAGGAATTCCGGCGAATGTACACACGGCATCAATGCGGCCGGTGAGTTTCGAGGCTTCGTCGACCCACGCCACGATTGCCGCCTCATCGGTCACATCGACATGGGTGAATGTGGTCGGCTGCGCCGCGCCGTCTACTGGAGGCTGCACATCAGAGCCAGCAACGATTGCGCCTTCGGCCAGGAACCGTTCCACCGTTGCCGCGCCGAGGCCCGATGACGAACCGGTAACCAAAATGACCTTGCCATCGAAACGTCCCATGACTTCCCCTAAAGATTCGGCGATTGCTCAGTGCAATCAGTGAGATTCGAAACCTACATCGCACAGCGACACTACGAGTCGCTCGTGCCACCGCAAAACGACAAGTGCCCCCGCCAAAGCGAGGGCACTTCTCAGATTCTCAGTTCTGAACGAATCAGACCTGTTGGATCTTGATTTCGATATCGACACCGGCCGGGAGGTCGAGACGCTGGAGCGAATCAACGGTCTTCGGGGTGGGATCAACGATGTCAAGGAGACGCTTGTGAATACGCATCTCGAAGTGCTCGCGTGAGTCTTTGTCCTTGAAAGGACCGCGAATAACGGTGTAGCGGTGCTTCTCGGTTGGAAGCGGCACCGGGCCACGAACCGTTGCACTCGTGCGGACGACGGTTTCCACGATCTTCTTCGTCGACTGGTCGACGATTTCGTGGTCATACGCCTTCAGACGGATGCGGATCTTCTGCTTGTCAGCCATGTTCAGTTTCGACCGATCACTTGAGGATCTTGGTGACGCGGCCGGCGCCGACGGTACGACCACCTTCACGGATGGCGAAGCGCAAGCCTTCTTCCATCGCGATGGGGTGGATAAGTTCAACAGTCATCTCGGTGTTATCACCCGGGATACACATTTCCG
>CAIPQK010000004.1 GCA_903867185.1 uncultured Candidatus Nemicrothrix sp.
AGCTCTACCCGAATGTCGACTTCTACTCGGGCCTTATCTACCAGGCCATGGGCTTTCCGATCGAGATGTACACCGTGTTGTTCGCTATTCCCCGTATGTCGGGTTGGCTTGCCCACTGGAGCGAAATGCTCGATCAGAACTCTCGTATCGCACGTCCCCGTCAGCTCTACACGGGCTCCGGCGTTCGCGACTACGTGCCAATCGCTCAGCGCTAAGTACACGCGGCAGTTACACGTCGATCAGGATCTTGCCAACGTTTGCGTTGGTCTCCATGTATGCATGCGCATCGGCAATTGCCGACAACGGGTAGCGAGAATCAATCACCGGTTTCACGAGACCGGCGTCAAAGAGCGGCAGTAGTTCTTTCGAGAATCGTTGAGTGATCGCGATCTTCTCGGCAAGCGGTCGAGCTCGCAGCACGGTACCGATCAAACTGGCCCGCTTGGGCAACAGCATGCCGATATTTACTTCGGTGCGACCACCGCCCATGGTGCCCACCTGGACAATGCGACCACCAACACGAATCGCCGCGATGTTCTTATCGACGTAGTCGCCACCAATGACGTCGAGAACAACATCGACACCAGCGCCACTTGTGAATGACATGCACTCAGCAACGAAATCTCCGGACGCGTAATCGACTGCAAGATCAGCACCCAGTTCACGACACGCAGCGAGCTTTCCCGCCGATGCGGTAACAATCACGCGAGCACCGAGTGCTTTGCAGATTTGAATTGCCGCAGTGCCAACCCCCGATGCTCCAGCGTGCACAAGAGCAGTGCGCCCAGAAGTCAATCCACCTTGGGCGACGAGTGCATCGAACGCAGTGATCCAAACCTCGGGAATTGCCGCAGCATCTTCTACAGACACCGTGGTCGGGATGCGCATCAGTTGATGTTCGTGAATCACAAGTCGTTCGGAATAGGAACCACCGCCAACGATGCCCATAACCTCGTCGCCCACAGACCATGACGTGACTCGCTCGCCGAGTGCAGCGACACGACCGGAAAACTCCATGCCCGGAATCTCCGGAGCCGGCGGCGTGAACCCGGCCAGTGGCGGGCTGGGATACAGGCCTCGACGCTGAAGAAGATCGGCACGATTCAACGCCGTGGCCACAATGTCAACGAGCACTTCCTCGGGACCAGGCACAGGATCAGCAACGTCAGTAATCGTGAGGACATCAAGATCGCCATATGCAGTAAGAACGACAGCTTTCATCGCCGCAGCCTACGCTCGTGTCATGACTTCGGACACAACGCACTTCCGCACTTGCCCGCTTTGCGAAGCAACCTGTGGTCTTGAGTTGACCGTTCGTGATGGCGCCGTTCTTCGTGTTCGCGGTGATCGCGACAACACCTTCTCGAAGGGTTTCATCTGCCCAAAGGGATCAGTACTTCAAAAGTTGCATTCCGACCCTGACCGCTTGCGCGCACCCATCGTGCGACGCGGCGAAGACCCAGAAACGGCGACGTGGGAAGAAGTGTCGTGGGACGAAGCCTTTGCCGTCGTTGCTGATGGCATCCAAGGAGTCATAGATCGGCACGGCCGTCATGCAGTGGCCGCATATTTTGGTAATCCAAGTGTCCATTCACTCGGCACCGTCATTTACAACCGCGTACTCATTCAGGCAATGGCCAGTCCGCAGATGTATTCCGCGTCAAC
>CAIPQK010000005.1 GCA_903867185.1 uncultured Candidatus Nemicrothrix sp.
CGGTCGGCTTCGATGAGCGCCCGCAGCGGTTTACCGGGGCCGAGCAAATGTTCTTGACCAACAACCTCGTCGAGATTTTTGGGACGAAGCCGAGCCGCAAGCGGGGCCTGACGTGCGAGCCGATCTTCAGCGGCTGCAGCGAACAGGTCCTCGGTCATAGTCCGAGGCTACCGGTCGCCTGTGTCGGAACTCCGGAGGGTCAGTCGTTCTTCTTCGTAGGAAGAAGACGCAATCCGAGTTCGTCGAGTTGAGCGGTGTCGATGGGCGTAGGTGCATGCGTAAGCGGATCGGTTCCCGACTGCGTCTTGGGGAATGCGATGACCTCACGGATGTTTTCTTCGCCAGCAAGAAGTGCAACAAGGCGATCGATGCCGAAGGCGAAACCAGCATGAGGCGGTGCGCCGAATCGGAAGGCGTCGAGCAAGAAACCAAACTTGCTCTGCTGCTCCTCAGCGCCAATACCGAGGAGCTCGAACATGCGGCTCTGGATATCGCCACGATGAATTCGCACACTGCCCGAACCAAGTTCCCAGCCATTGAGCACAAGGTCATAGGCCTGCGAACGAACCTTCAGTAGGTCCTGTGGGTTACCGGTGTCGAGCAACGCGACATCTTCGGCATGCGGCATGGTGAACGGGTGATGCGCAGGTACGGGGTTGCCGGCATCGTCGAGTGATTCGAACAATGGGAAGTCGACAACCCAAAGGAATTGCAGACCACCTTCAGTAACAGGCGGGCGACCAAGTTCAAGGCGCAGAAGACCAAGTACATGACAGACCTTCGGACGATCGTCGGCGACAAGCAGAAGCAGATCGCCAGTCTTTGCTCCGGAGGTTGCGACAAGACCGGCGAGTTCGTCGGCAGAAAGGAACTTGGCGACGGGCGAATCGAGTTCTCCGCCATCCTTCACCCGCATCCAGACAAGACCCTTGGCCCCCCAGCGCTTGGCCTTCTCGGTGAGTTCGTCGAGCTTGGAGCGAGTGAACTCGGCTCCCCCATCGACGACGATGCCCTTGACACAATCGGCCTTGAAAGCGTTGAACTCGGTGGCTGCGAAGTTCGGTGTGAGTTCGATGAGTTCCATGCCGAAGCGAATGTCTGGCTTATCGGAACCAAAGCGTTCCTGAGCCTCGTGCCAGGTCATGCGGGGAACATCACCCATCTTCTGACCAGTGACCTCTTCGACCGCTGCGGAAACAGCGATTGAAATAAATGCCAGCACCTCTTCTTGCGAAACGAAGCTGGCTTCAGCATCGAGCTGCATAAATTCAAACTGGCGATCGGCACGAAGGTCTTCGTCACGAAGACAACGAGCGATTTGGTAGTAGCGATCGATACCACCAACCATGCACAACTGCTTGAACAACTGCGGGCTCTGGGGAAGCGCGTAGAACGACCCGGGAGACAGGCGGCTGGGCACGACGAAGTCGCGCGCGCCTTCTGGAGTGGACGCAATCAGCATCGGGGTTTCGATTTCCACGAAACCCTGATCGTCCATCGCCCGCCGAAGCGAGGCGTTTACCTTGGCGCGGATACGGAGGTTGCGCTGCATGCGTTCGGTGCGCAGATCGACATAACGATGCGCGAGCCGAACCATTTCGTCGACCTCAACACGATCGTTGAGTTGGAACGGCGGCGGCTCAGAGACGTTCAGAATCTCGACACTGCAATCGCCAATTTCGATCTCGCCAGTGGGCATGTTCGCGTTGGTCGTGCCATCGGGGCGCTGGCGTACGGTGCCAGTAATGCGAACTACGTATTCCGAACGAAGGTCGGCGGCACCATCAACCACGCATTGCACGAGTCCGGTGTGGTCACGAAGATCGATGAAGGCGAGATGCTCGCCGTGCTCACGGCGGCGGGCTACCCACCCGCACACCGCGACCTCGCGGCCAATGTCGGAGGCTCGCAGCGTTCCGCAATGGTCGGTACGCATGGAAACAGGATCGGTCACAGAAGGTCCTTCGGGTTCAGGAGAGTCGAGCAGCGAGAACAGCGGCAGCGGTCGAACGAGCGACAGCTTCTTGTCCGGTGTCGCCGCGCAGATCACGGATCGTTACGGTGCCGGCTGCTGCTTCGTCGTCACCAATGATGCAGACGAATGCGGCACCGGACTTATCGGCAGATTTCATTTGCGATTTCATGGACCGGCCATCGAATGCTCGCTCGGCACTAATGCCAGCGCGACGTAGTTCGATCGTGAAGTCGCGAGCAGCGGCACCGCCTGTTGTGTCGACAACAAACACGTCGGTAGCACTAGCCGGAACGGGGAAGACTCCTTCGGCATCACACGTAAGCAGCACTCGTTCGATGCCGGATCCGAAACCAATGCCGGGCGTGGATGGTCCACCAAGCGCCTCGATGAGGCCGTCGTAGCGCCCGCCGCCACCAATGGTGGACTGAGCGGCATCTAGCGCTTCGCCGACAAATTCAAACGTGGTGTGCGTGTAGTAATCGAGACCGCGCACCAAACGAGGCTCAACGGTGAATTCGATCCCGAGAGCAGTGAGACCTGACTTCACTCGTTCGAATCGCTCAGCGGCTTCGGGCGAAAGTTGATCGGTGATGCGGGGTGCGCCAGAAATCGCTTCGATGGTGACGGGTCGCTTCGAATCGAGAACCCGCATGGGGTGGTCGACGACTTTCTCGGCATCTTTCGGGTCGAGCGTGTCGAGGCGCTCATTCAGCCACGCCCGCACATCTTCGATGTAGCGACGGCGATCGTCGGCTGTTCCCATTGAGTTAATGAGCAGCGTGACCTGCTTGAGCCCGAGCGAGGCATAGAAGTCGTGAAGCATGGCAATGACTTCAACATCGAGATCAGGATCGTCAGATCCAATTGCTTCAGCCCCGAGCTGATGGTGTTGACGGAAACGTCCTGCTTGCGGACGCTCGTAGCGAAATGACGGCGCTGCGTACCAAACCTTCCACGGCTTCGTTTCGCCTTGGGCATGTTGAATCCAGGCTCGGGCGATTGATGCAGTTCCCTCGGGGCGCAGCGCTATGTGGCGTTCGCCCTTGTCGAAAAAGTCGTACATCTCTTTTCGAACGAGATCAGTGCCCTCGCCCACGCGTGAAAACACGCCGATTTCTTCGAACATCGGACTCTGTACGAGCCCGTATCCGGCCCGAGCAACGTGGGCAGAGAATGTTGCAATCAGGGCTTGCCAGCGCTCAGATTCGGGCGGCAGGACGTCACGGGTCCCGGTTGGGGCCTTGAATGGCTCAATGCGGGGCGACGTCGGCTCTGACACGACCATTGAGCCTACCGGGGCCCTGCCCCAAGGACCGAACCACTTCCTTCCGCTACCGACCCGCCGCCGAACAACTGGCAGGAGGCTGCTGATCAAGATTCAGGGTCGCGCCCATCTTCACTATCGGAGTCACCCTTGCCGGGAAGCACTCGATACGCGTCGTAGATGCCATCGATCTTCTTAATCGACCACATCAACGGGGAGAGTTGCGAGACATCACCAAGCTCGAAATCGAAACGCATAGAGGAAATTCGATCGGATCCGGTGATGGTGTTGCACGAGACGATGTTGACATGATGATCGGCCAATGCTGCCGACACATCACGCAAAAGACGAGACCGGTCGAGACCCTTAACTTCAATCGAAGCAATGAACGTTGCCGAGATGTCGGTATCCCACTCGACGTCGATAAGACGATCGGATTGGCCATCGGAAAGCGAAAGCGCATTCGCACAATCGGAACGGTGCACCGAAACGCCGCGACCGCGCGTGACAAACCCCATAATCGCATCACCCGGAACCGGTGTGCAGCAGCGAGACAAGCGAACCATGACGTCGTCGAGGCCTTCGACATGCACGCCCGATGGGCTTCCGCCTACACGGCCCGAACGGCGCGGGGCACGAACCGTGGTCGGCAGTTGCTCTTCGCGTTCAGGGTCGACTGATTCGAGCTTGCGTCGGATGCGCTCGGCAACCGATTGCGCCGATTGGTGATTTCCGCCGATTGCCGCATGAAGCGATTCAAGATCGGTGTAGTTCAGCTCGATAGCTATTTCCTCGAGAATCCGCGACTGGCGGATCTTCTGAACTGGCAGGCCTTCACGTCGCAAGGCTTTCGTGAGTTCCTCGTTGCCGTTACCGATGGCATCCTCGCGTCGCTCACGCGAATGCCAAGCGCGAATCTTATTTTCGGCCTTATGAGAAACAACGAAACGCAACCAGTCTTGCGAAGGCCCTCCGGTTTCCACTTTCGACGTGAAGATTTCAATGGAATCGCCCGAGTGCAATTCCGTGTCCAGGGACACCAAACGCCCGTTAACCCGCGACCCAATACAGGAGTGCCCGATCTCTGTGTGGATGGCATAAGCAAAATCGACGGTGGTGGCACCTTTAGGCAACGTAATGACCTTGCCCTTCGGCGTGAAGACAAAAACCTCATCTTGATCGAGGTCGATCTTCAGATTCGCCATGAACTCTGAAGGATCAGAGGTCTCACTTTGCCAATCGACGATGCGGTTAAGCCACGCGAGGTCGGCTGTACTTTCGTTGTTGTCCTTGTAGTTCCAATGTGCAGCGACACCGAATTCTGCTCGCCTATGCATCTCCAGGGTGCGGATCTGGACCTCGAGAGGCTTTCCGCCAGGTCCAACAACGGTCGTATGCAACGACTGATAGAGATTGAACTTGGGCATGGCCACGTAATCTTTGAAACGGCCCTGCACCGGTTTCCACGTGGCGTGAATCGAGCCGAGAGCGGCGTAACAATCCTTGACGGTGCCGACGATCACTCGAATGGCAACGAGGTCGAAGATGTCGTCGAAATCCCGACCCTTCACCACCATCTTTTCGTAAATGCTCCACAGATGCTTTGGTCGACCCGTTACTTCAGCTGTGATGTGCAGTTCGCTAAGTCGGCCGCGTACATCTTCGAGAACATTGGTTAGATAAACATCGCGTTCGGGCGCACGAGTGGCGACCATGTGGTCGATCTCGGCATAACGCTTGGGGTGCAGCGACGCGAAACAAAGATCCTCTAACTGCTGGCGCAATTCCTGCATGCCAAGCCGGTGAGCAAGTGGAGCATAAATATCGATCGTTTCTTGCGCGGTTCGATGCTGCTTCCACGCTGGCAGGGCCGCAATGGTGCGCATGTTATGAAGACGATCAGCAAGTTTGATGATCAGTACGCGTAGATCTTTCGCCATCGCCACGAGCATCTTGCGCACGGTTGCGGCTTGCTGAGCCTCTTTGGAATCGAACTTGATGCGATCGAGTTTTGTGACGCCGTCGACAATGCGAGCAACCTCGACACCAAACTCCTTCTCAACATCGAAAAGAGTGGCACCGGTATCTTCGACGGCATCGTGAAGCAGCGCAGCCGCGATGGTGATGTCATCGAGACCAAGTTCGGCACAGATCTTCGCAACCGCTACCGGATGCGTCACATACGGTTCGCCGGATTTGCGAGATTGACCCTTATGCGCCGAAGCGGAGCGGTCGTACGCTTTCGTAATCAGCGCGGTCGAAGAGCGCGGATGATGAGACTGGAAAATCTCGACGAGCGGGGCGACCTCTTCGGATGGCGGGGCGGCGTTACGACGCCACGGCAGCACACGATTGACGGTCGCCATAACTCAGCCTCCGGCCTGCACGCGACCAGGCGGACAGGCCCCGGTAGCAGCTCGGACGAGAGTCTTCATCGCTCCACGGTACAGGGGACGAACCCCTGCCCCGACGCTTTGATCAGCGTTTGCGTTGGTTTTTGCGCGGCCGCGGCGGGATGACGCCCGATGGCGTTGACGTCGTGCCGAGAGCAGCAGCCCCAGACGCAGCAGCCGAGGCCGATGGAGCATCGATCGCCGGAGCACCAGAAGTGACGCCAAGAAGGTCGACTCGAGCCGAAGCATGAGCGACATCGACTCCCTGGGACTGCAGGCGTTCGCGGATGACCTTGAACTTCGTCTGATGTTCCTTGAGCCACACAAGGATTGGAGCGGCCACGAAGATCGACGAGTACGCACCAGCGAGAAGGCCCACCGTCAGGGCAATAGCGAACTCCTCGAGGGTCACCGCTCCCATAATTCCGGCACCAACCACGAGCAGAGCGACGACCGGAAGCAGCGAGACGACCGTCGTGTTGATCGAGCGGAGCAGCACCTGGTTCATCGACAGTGAAGTCATCTGCCCGTAAGTGAGGCGACCAGACTGACCAACGAGTCGCTCGTTTTCTCTGATCTTGTCGTCGACCACGATGGTGTCGTAGATCGAATATCCAAGGATCGTGAGAAAAGCGATCACGGTGCCCGGAGTTACTTCAAATTGGAAAACCGAATAGGCGCCCACACTGATGAGCACATCGTGAAACACCGCGATGAGCGCAGCCACAGCCATGCGCCATTCCAAACGAATCGTTAGATAAATGAGGATGGCGATAAAGAAGAACACGAGGGCACGGATTGCCGACCTCGTGACATCGCCACCCCATGAAGCACCCACCGTCGAGAAACTGATGTTGGCCGGGTCGGTGTTGGCCAGTTCAGCGAGTGTTTTGGTGACTTCGATCGTGTGCTCTGGCGTGCTTTCTGGACCTTGAACACGAATGATGTCGGTGCCAACGATCTGGATCTTTGCTGAGCCTTCGCCAACAGCGTCGAGCGCCGTACGTGTCTGATCGACCGTTACGCCGGGGGCACTGACTTCCCACGAGACGCCACCTTTGAAATCGATTCCAAGGTTCAGTCCGCGAGTCAGCAATGAACCGACGCTGACAACCATTAAGAAGACAGATACCGCAAGACCGATCTTCCACCACTTAAGAAAGTCGATATTCGTTTCGCCACGATTCAGGCGTCCGAGCTTGCTCATTTCGACACCTCCGCAATCGGTCGATTCGCAGACTTTTGATTCGCTCGTTCTTGTGACTTCTCCGCCGGAAGACCCAAGAGCCAAGGACGCGAAAGCAGCGCCTTGGATCGAGTCGCCAACTTCACGACTGGTCGCATGTAGGCCCAGGAAGTGAGGAGATCGAGTGCCGTCGAGAGGCCCAGGTAGAACGCAAAGCCCCGCACCGGTCCGACCGTGAGCCACCAAAGCAGCGCAGCACCAATAAGTGATGCGACGTCAGCTTTCACGATTGTTGAGAATGCAGAAACAAAGGACTTATCGGTCGAACTACGAATTGATCGACCGTGATTGATGTCTTCCTTGAGATGCTCGTAATAAACAACGTTCGAGTCCAACGAAACACCAATAGAAACGATGATGCCAGTGATGCCGGCGAGCGTCAGGGCCAAACCATTGTTAGCGCCAAGCCACGAAATGATCGACCACAACAACGCGGCCTCGATGCCGAGTTTGAGTATGGCGAAAAGTCCGAGCACTCGATAAAAGGCCATCATGTAAATGGCCACCGCGATGAGGCCTACAAGACCAGCAACAAGGCCTGCGTGCAGAGCATCACGGCCGAGCGTTGCCGAAACAACTTGGGCTTGCTGTTGTTCGAACTCCACCGGCAATGCGCCGTACTTGAGTGCAGTTGCGAGGTCCTTTGCAGTGCGCTCAGTGAACGAGCCTGAAATTTCGATCTGGTCAGCTTTGAAGCTTTGGCTGTTGATACTCGGGGCGGAAAGCACCCGACCATCGAGAACGATCGCAAGTTGTCCGGTCGGACACGTAGAGCCCTTCGAAAAACACTGACCGGCAACGGCATTAAAGCCACCGATTCCATCGCTACCGCTCTTGAAGGTTGGCGCAACGACCCATTGTCCGGTGTTGCCAAGGTTCGCGCGGGCAGTTTCAAGCGCGCTACCTGTCAACGAAACAGGACCGACGGCATAGGAACCGACAAGAAGACCATCTTTACATTGCGGCAAAACCGCCTGGCCGGTGGCGTTGATTTCTTCGGCAGTCAGGCCGGCCGTGCAGACATCGAGTGGAAGTCCGCCGACGGTCTTGGTGGGATCGATCGTGGTTGTCGTCGCGCCGGCAGCCGTGGTTGTGGTTGCTGCAGGATCGCCGCTCGTAGTTGTCGTCTCCGATTGAGGATCAATCGGGACATTGGCGAGAACTGGTCGGAACTGAAGTTCTGCGGTCTGCCCAACCAACTGCAGGGCGCGCTCTTTGTCCTTCACCCCGGGAATCTGGATGAGGATATTGCTGCCCTGTCGAGTGATTTCAGGTTCCGCAACGCCGATTGCATCGATGCGCTGGCGAATAATGGCGATCGCTTGATCGATGGTGTCATTGTCAACCTGCTGGACAGGCTTGAGGACGACGGAAACACCGCCCTGGAGGTCGAGGCCAAGCAGTGGCTTGTTGCCGGCTACGAGCGTGTAAAGCAATACCGAAGCGGCAACCACGACGATGACAAGGAGTGAGCCGTACCCTCGTAAGCGCCTCATGATTCGGAGCCCTCATCAGTTGCGTCTTCAATTGCGATCGGCATCGCCGCATTCGGATCGATGACCTTCGAGGCGACAGCACGGCGGGCGACTTTGAGTTCCACACCTGGCGCAACCTGCAACACAACAGTGGCTTCGTCGATTTCTACGAGGGTCCCGTAGATGCCGGAGCCAGTCATGACCTCGTCGCCGACGGCGAGGCTCTGAATGAACGACCCGTGGCGCTTGACCTCACGCTGCTTCGGCAGGATCAACACGACCCAGGCGATAACGAACAGAACGATGATGATGATGAAGGACATGGTCTCGTATGGGCTCGATCAGATGGGGTTCCAAGTTGGAAACGGGGACACGTTAGCCCTCATCTCCCCTACCCCATTCATTCGCCCTAGCCAACCAATCAGTCCCAGACCGACGCCACCTCAGACCGGAACTGATCGAAGGTGCCAGCGGCAATTGCCGCTTGTGCTCCCTCCATCATCCGAAGCAACCAGTGCACGTTGTGGATCGTGGTCAGGCGGGCCGCAGTGGGTTCGCTCACCATGAGCAGATGGCGAAGATAGGCGCGCGACCAACGAGAGCAGGCCTCGCAGAGACACCCGGGTTCGAGCGGCTCGGGGTCATCAGCGAATTTCGCATTTCGAAGATTCATTCGCCCCGCGCTCGTGAGAATTGTTCCGTGGCGTGCCAATCGGGTCGGCAGTACGCAATCGAACATGTCGACGCCAAGCGCCACCGCTTCCACGATGCTCAC
>CAIPQK010000006.1 GCA_903867185.1 uncultured Candidatus Nemicrothrix sp.
GCTCGATGCCCCGAAGCACGAGCGGTATCGAGAGCCTTAAACGAGTCTGACTCTGAGACGACAACGATCATGCCCACACCCATGTTGAACACGCGTGACATTTCGTCATCGGCCACGGAACCGAGCCGCTGGATTTCACCAAAGATGGGCGGTACTTCCCAAGATCCGCGCGTAACTTCCGCTGCGGTTCCGCGTGGAAGCACTCGGTTGAGATTGCCAGGAATTCCACCACCGGTGATGTGCGCAACACCACGAACATCGACCGCTTTTTGAAGCGCAGCAACCGCGGGTGAGAAAATCACTGAAGGAGCAAGCAGCTCATCGGCAAGTGAGTGATGCGCCCCTTTATAGGCGGGACCATCGAGCGGAAGTTGTGCTCGTTCGAGCAGAACGCGACGGGCCAACGAGAAACCGTTGGACCGCAAGTTCTGCGATGGCAGTCCGATGAGAACGTCGCCGGGTGTAATCGTGGTCCCGGTGATGAGCGCGTCGCGATCGGCGATACCGACGGCAAAGCCGACGAGATCGAATTCGCCGGCTTCCATTGCGCCGGGATGTTCCGCCATTTCGCCACCAACAAGTGCGCAACCCGCTTGGCGGCAACCATCGGCCACGCCCTCAACCAATTGATCGATGTGATCGGGGTCAAGACGACCAACAGCGATGTAGTCCAGGAAGAACAACGGTTCAGCGCCCTGGCACACAAGGTCGTCGACGCACATCGCAACGAGGTCAACGCCGATGGTGGTGAAGCGACCGGTGGCCTGTGCGACAAGTGCCTTTGTGCCAACACCATCGGTTGACGAAACAAGCACTGGCTTGTTGTAACGAGCAAGATCGAGAGCAAAGAGCCCACCGAAGCCACCAATGTCGCCGATCACTTCGGGACGAAACGTCGAACGAACGTGAGACTTAATGCGATCGACTGCTTCTTCGCCGGCATCAATGCTCACGCCCGCGCCCGCGTAGGTTTCGCCGTTCGTCACGTCGTCAGTCATTGGTCTCTTCCGGGGAAGTAAAGGAGAGTGCCTCTTGAGCGGGAAGCGTCGACGCAACCGAAAGCGTTTCGGCGACACTCCCGGTTTCACTCGTTTCGAGTATTGACGCCGAAGGCATTTCAAGAATGTGCTTGCCAAGTTCTTCCGGAATCGCGACGGGATAGTTGCCGGTCAAACATGCATCGCAGAAACCCGCGCCAACCGCGCCGGTGGCAGTGAGCAATCGATCAAGAGTGAGATACGAAAGGGAATCGACGTTGAGATATTCACGAATTTCATCGACGCTCATATTCGCCGCGAGAAGTTCGCCGCGATTACCGGTATCCATGCCATAAAAACATGGCCACTTATAAGGCGGAGATGAAACCCGCATATGTACTTCTGCCGCACCGGCTTCACGCAACATCGAAACCATCGCTCGAGTCGTTGTGCCTCTCACGATCGAGTCGTCGACCACAATAAGACGCCGACCAGCAATGTTGTCGCGTAACGGATTGAGCTTCATGCGTACGCCAAGAGCGCGCATTTCTTGATTCGGCGCGATAAATGTGCGGCCGATATAGCGATTCTTTACAAGCCCCTGACCAAATGGAATGCCGGAGCTTCGTGCATATCCTTCAGCGGCTGGGATACCCGATTCAGGGACACCCATAACAAGATCTGCTTCAACCGGCGCTTGCTCGGCGAGTTTCTCGCCCATGCGCACTCGCGCTTGGTGCACACTTTGCCCGTAGAGGCGAGTATCGGGTCGTGCGAAATACACGAACTCGAACAAGCACAACTTCGGATCGACTGCCGCCGGTTCAAACACGCGCACTGCGCGATATCCGGTGGCGTCGATGATGATCATTTCACCGGGTTCGAGTTCACGAACTAGATGCGCACCAACAACATCGAGCGCTGGGCTTTCTGATGCGAGCACCCATCCGTTATCGAGTTTGCCGAGACACAGTGGCCGGAAACCATTGGGATCACGAACGCCTATGACGTGTCCTTCGTCCATGGCAACCACGGAGAATGCGCCTTTGAGCTGAGGAAGGATCGCCAACATCGCCCGTTCGAGCGCACGATGATCGGCGCTTTCATCTGGGTTCTTCGCAAGTTCTGATGCGAGCAGTTCCGCCATGACATCGCTGTCGGAACTCACGGTTCCAGGAAGCATTCCCAAGTGATCGGCGAGTTCAGCAGTGTTGACAAGGTTGCCGTTGTGAGCGATCGCAACTGTGTGCGCGCCAACATCGCGATATACCGGTTGCGCGTTATGCCAAACACTTGAACCGGTGGTGGAGTAACGCGTATGACCGATGGCGAGGTGGCCAGTGAGAGCAGCGAGTGTTCGATCGTCGAACGCGTTCGACACTAAGCCGGTGTCTTTTACGACCGTCACGGTTGAGCCGTCGCTCACGGCCATGCCGGCGGCCTCTTGGCCGCGATGTTGCAGCGCATACAAACCTAAGTACGTGAGATGCGATACCGCTTGACCAGGTGCGTAGACACCAAACACACCGCAGGCTTCTTTTGGTGTGTCGTCATCTGGATCCACGCAGTCAGTTTGCATACTTCAGTCCTGCGCCGTTCCGGCACCGAGAGCGGCCGGAATGTGGTTGGTCCACGCATCAATGACCTCTGACAAGGGAAGGTCAACCAACCCCTTGATCGAGAATCGATCCCCGCCAGCAACGCCGATACGTGACACCGGTACCCCAGCTTCGGCGCACAAGTTTTCGACGATGCCCATTGACTCGGGTTCAACACAGACAACGACTCGTGATGGACCTTCGGCAAAAAGTTCAGCGGCATTGGCGACTCGAGCTGCGGACACACCGATTCCGGACTTGGCTGCCATTTCTGCAAGGGCAACACCAATTCCGCCACCAGATACATCGTGAACTCCGGCAACGACGTCACCAATGACGAGTTTGCGAACGACGTCCGCAACTTTCAAATGATGGGCATGGTCAAGAGCTGGAAGAGTTCCACCGCGATGGCCACGAGCGCGAGCCCAGCGCGAACCCGACACCTCTGGCTGGGTGACGCCAATGAGCATCAAACGCCCCTGATCAACCAAGCCAACACCTGGCGGCCGACGATCGAGCGCATCGATCACACCGAGCATTCCGACAACTGGCGTCGGATCGATATCGGTACCTTGAGATTCGTTGTAAAGACTCACGTTGCCGCCGATAACCGGCGAGTTAAAGGCAACACAGGCCTCAGACATGCCATCGATGGCCTCAGACAACTGCCACATGACCTCGGGATGTTCAGGGTTACCAAAGTTCAAACAGTTCACAACGGCCAACGGACGAGCACCGACACACGCAAGGTTCAGTAACGACTCGGCAACCGTGAGTGCCGTGCCCTGACGAGGATCGACCGCGCACCAACGGTGATTGCCGTCGGTGGTGAGGGCAATGCCGCGGCCCGTGTCAACGCCGGTAGTCGGATGCTTGAGGCGAAGCACTGCCGCGTCGCCGCCCGGGCCTTCGACCGTGTTGAGGAACAACTGATGGTCATATTGCGAGAACACCCAGCGCGCGTCGGCCAAAAGTTCAAGCAATTCCGCAGCGGGATCGACCGAAACAGGCGCCGGATCGGAGCCCATCGTGCGCGTCGCTTCATTGAATGCTGAAGGTTGCGCGATTGGTCGGTTATAGAGCGGAGCGTCTTCATGCAGCGATGCAGCGGGGATATCGCACAACACTTCGCCATCGAATCCGTCCATGATGCGGAGTCGACCACCGTCGGGGTGACCAGTCGCGGGACCATCGGTGACGTGACCAATCACTGAAGAACGAACTTCCCAACGTGCGCAGATGGCAAGAACCTGATCGAGATCGGCAGGCTCGACGATGGCAAGCATGCGCTCTTGGCTTTCCGAGGTCATGACCTCGAACGGTTCCATCCCTGCTTCGCGACGAGGTATGGCCGTGACATCGACGTCCATTCCCATTCCGCCGCGGCTCGCGGTTTCACTGGTCGCGCACGCAAGACCAGCGCCACCGAGATCTTGAATGCCAACAACGAGTCCGGCATCGAGAAGCTCGAGACACGCTTCAATCAGACGCTTCTCTTCGTACGGATCGCCAACCTGCACCGATGGGCGCTTTTCAGCATCGGTTTCTTCATCGGAGAAACCTGCAGAGGCGAGAACACTCACACCTCCAATACCGTCACGGCCAGTGCTTGAACCGAGCAAAACGGCCAGATTGCCGACACCAGTGGCCTGACCAAGAACGAGGCGTTCGGTGGGCAGTACGCCAAGACACAACACATTGACGAGTGGATTGCCCATGTAGGTGGCGTCGAAAACGGTTTCGCCACCGACAGTGGGAACGCCTACGGAATTGCCGTAGCCCGAGACGCCACTAATGACGCCTTCGGCAATCCAACGGCTACGAGGGTCGTCGAGCGGGCCGAAGCGCAATGGGTCCATGAGCGCGATCGGACGCGCGCCCATCGTGAATATGTCTCGCAGAATGCCGCCGACACCGGTAGCTGCGCCTTGATAGGGCTCAATGGCAGAGGGGTGATTATGCGACTCGATGCGAATGGCAGCGGCAATGCCATCGCCCACATCGACGACACCAGCATTTTCGCCAGGACCAACGAGCACCCAAGGAGCTTCAGTCGGAAGTCGCTTGAGATGAACGCGAGAAGACTTGTAGGAGCAATGCTCAGACCACATCACCGCAAACATCGCCAACTCAAGGTGGTTGGGGTCGCGATTGAGGATCTTGCGGATGTCTTCGTATTCGGAGTCAGTCAGTCCGAGTGCACGGTGAATCGCGTCATCCATTGGGTGCAGGCTAGTGCGCCGGAACACCACAAATCGCCGGGTTTCGACGTGACCGTTGTCGGTTTCGCGGTGGTGTGATGGACTCAACGTTCATGAGCGACCAGACCTCTGAACCTTCTGAGGAGACGCGGCGTATCGGTCTTCCTCCCGGCACGATGACACAGAGCCATAAAGACGCGCTCAGAGAAGGGCGCGAGCGCGGACAGATCGTGCGTCACTACCTGCAGGCCATCGAGTCAGCAAAGCCCCGACGAGGCCGACCAATCACGCCTGAGGGTCTGCGAAAGAGCATCGAAAAGATTGATGCTGATCTCGCCACCGAAAAAGATCCATTACGCAAGCTCGATTTGGTGCAGTCAAAAATCAAGAAGCAAAAGGATCTTGAAGAGATCGAATCACCGATCGACTTGGTCGCACTTGAGACGGAATTCGTGCGAGTCGCCAAGGACTACAACGATTCAAAAGAACTCAGTCCCGAGGCATGGTTAGAACTTGGCGTTCCGCGCGAGGTCTTACGACGCGCCGGAATTCTCGAACATCGTTAATTCGTTCAGAGCGAAAGCAACGAACGAAGTAGCGGTAATCCGTCTGTGCTTCCGAGAAGTTCGCTGGTCGAACGTTCGGGGTGCGGCATTAGTCCAACAACATTGCGACCTTCGTTGCACACGCCGGCGATGTCGTCAACTGAACCATTTGGGTTCACGACATAGCGGAGCACGACGCGATCTTCATCGCGAAGTTGTGCAAGCGTTTCCGCATCACAGGTGTAATTGCCTTCGAAGTGATTGATCGGAATGTTCAGCACCGCACCTTTATCGGCGGAACGAGTGAGCACCGAGTTCGTAGTTTCGACGCGCAACTGTGCAGGTGCGCAAACAAACTTCAGACCGGCATTTTTCTGAAGAGCACCGGGAAGAAGCCCGGCTTCGGTAAGCACCTGAAAACCGTTACAAATGCCGACAACTGGGCCGCCCGCAGCAGCGAACTCAGCAACCGCAGACATCACTGGCGAAAAACGCGCAATGGCACCGGGTCGCAAGTAATCGCCGTGTGCGAATCCACCGGGAACAATGACGGCATCGACAGCATTCACTGTTGCATCGCCGTGCCAAAGAAGTTCAGGTTCGCCACCAACGAGACGCATGGCCTCGAGCATGTCTTGCTCACAGTTTGAACCGGGGAAGACCACAACCCCGACGCGTAAACTCACGATGCAACGCCCGCCGGTTCGAGTTCAACAATCGCGTCTTCGATGACGGGATTGGTGAGGAACCGACTGCAGAGATCTTCGGCTTCGGAACGCGCTGCCGTTTCATCAGCGGCGTCGATTTCGAAACGAATGCTTTTACCGACGCGCACGCCGCTCACACCAGAAAAACCCAGTGTGGGCATAGCTCGTTCGATGGTGGAACCTTGGGGATCAGCGATCCCAGGTCGAAGACGGACTTCGACGTGCACCGAGAAGATCATGGGCCCATGCTCGCACATCGACGCGCGCTTGCGGAGCAGATCTGCATGCGGTCGATCGTCACCCGCGCCATTCAGCGAATGAACGACCCGTGATGCGCTCGTAGGCATCGATGTAGCGAGCGCTCGTGGTGTCGACGACCTCGGCGGGCAATGCAGGTGCCGGAGGTTGTTTGTTCCAATCGAGACCATCGAGATAGTCGCGCACCGGTTGCTTATCGAACGAAGGTGGCGTGCTGCCCGGCTTCCAACTTTCGGCTGCCCAGAACCGCGAGGAGTCGGGGGTCAGAACCTCGTCACACAGCACGAGTTCGCCATCGATCAGGCCCAATTCAAACTTGGTATCGGCCATGAGAATGCCCCGAGCCGCAGCCCATTCGGCACCCTTTGTGTAGAGCTCGAGTGACACCGATCGAGCTCGTTCGGCGAGATCAGGGCCGATCAGCGCAACCGCCGCCTCGAAGGAGATGTTCTCATCGTGGCCTTCGGCCGCCTTGGTGGACGGTGTGAAAACCGGCTCGGGCAATTGAGCCGATTCGAGCAGTCCAGCGGGGAGTTCCTGGCCGTGCATCGTGCCATCGGCCTTGTATTCCTTCCATGCCGAACCGGTGAGATAGCCCCGAACGATGCATTCGATGGGCAGCATCTCGGCCTTGCGGCACAACATGATGCGGCCCTGCCAGTCGTCTCGCTGGGCAGGGGCAGGGCAGTCGTCGAGCGAGGTCGAAATGAGATGGCTGCCCACCACGCCTTGGAACTTTTCGAACCAGAAGGCCGACATCGCCGTGAGCACGCGGCCCTTGTCGGGAATCGGTTCGGCCATCACAACATCGAACGCGCTCAGACGGTCGGAGGTGACCATGAGCAATCGATTGTCGCCCGCGTCGTAGATATCGCGAACTTTTCCTGAATAGATGTGCGGAAGTGCGTCGGTCATGGCGGGTCTCCTGGAAACGGCCGGCGGCAAATCCTCAGATCAGAGGATGTCTCCCGGACGATACCCAGCCGCAGACGGATCTGCCGACACAAGGGCCGAAATTGTCGCCACAAATGTGGCGATCTGTTCGGGAGCACGACCAACAAAGTCGATTGGATTCGAAAGGACGCCGGCAAGTTCCTCGGGAGCAAGACCTAGTCGCGGATCGGCAGCAAGGCGTTCGATGAGGTCATTGCCTTCGGCTCCGTCTTCGCGAAGTCGCAGCGCTGCCGCCACCGCGTGTTCCTTGATGGCTTCATGCGCTTGTTCACGGCCCACGCCATTACGCACCGCAGCAACAAGAACTTTCGTGGTGGCAAGGAAGGGAAGGTACCGATCGAGTTCACGTTCGATGACTGCGGGATAGAAACCAAAATCATCGAGCACGGTCAAAAACGTTTCGAACAAGCCATCGATCGCAAGGAACGCGTCGGGCAATGCAACCCGGCGAACTACTGAACAGCTGACATCGCCTTCGTTCCATTGATCGCCGGCAAGCGAAGCAACCATTGTGAGATGCCCGCGCAGAACGGCGAGCAAACCACCGATGCGCTCGCAACTGCGGCTATTCATTTTGTGCGGCATGGCCGAAGATCCAACCTGACCAGGACGGAAACCTTCAGTTGCCAGCTCCTGGCCCGCCATCAGCCGAATCGTGAGCGCAAGATCGGCAGGACCAGCAGCGGCCTGCACGAGCGCAGAGACCACGTCGAGATCGAGCGAGCGCGGATACACCTGACCGACGTTGGTGAGCCATGCATCGAAGCCAAGGTGCGCAGCTACACGAGATTCAAGTTGTTCGAGACGCTCGCCATCGCCATCGAACAGATCAAGCATGTCTTGCTGCGTGCCTACCGGGCCTTTGATGCCACGCATTGGGTAACGAGCGAGAAGGTCATCGACTCGGTACAGCGCTTGCAACAACTCTTCGCCTGCATTGGCAAAGCGCTTGCCGAGCGTGGTGGCTTGTGCGGGAACATTGTGTGATCGGCCCGCCATCACAACGGTTGCTGATTCCGCGGCGCGTTCGGCCAAACGAGCCAGCGCTGCGAGCATGCGGCCGCGAATGACAACCAGCGAACGACGCAACTGCAGTTGCTCGACGTTCTCAGTGAGATCGCGCGAGGTCATGCCCTTGTGGATCTGTTCATGACCCGCCAACGCGCAGAACTCGTCGATACGAGCCTTCACATCGTGACGCGTAACGCGCTCACGAGCATCGATGGAATCAAGATCGACCTGATCGATAACCCGGCGATAGGCATCGATGGCATCATCGGGAACGGCAACACCGAGATCACGCTGAGCTTCAAGAACGGCAAGCCACAGCTCCCGTTCGAGAACAATTTTCTGTTCAGGCGACCACAGTCGGACCATCTCAGCGCTCGCATAACGAGCAGCAAGAACATTGGGCACTGACGTGGACGCCATTCGGTCTCCTCGATGGCCCGAAGCGGGCACGTCATAAGGATACGACGACACCGAGGTGATCTCGGTGCGATTTACAAATCAGGGATTGGCGCGGCGAGCTCGGTCTTCAAGCAACTTGGCCTGGAGACCCGTATCGGTAATCGCCAACATTTCGACCACAAGCAGTGCCGCGTTCACGGAACCATCGATCGCCACCGTGGCCACAGGAATGCCTCGGGGCATCTGGACCGTCGAATAGAGCGCATCGACGCCGTTAATGGCACCACCAGAAAGGGGCACCCCAACGACGGGAAGAGTGGTGTGAGCAGCAACAACACCAGCAAGATGGGCGGCCATTCCCGCGCCACAAATAAATGCGACATAGCCATTCTCGCGAGCAGAAGTGGCGAGAGCAGTGACTTCAGCAGGGTTGCGATGGGCCGAGAGAACTCGCACATCGGCCTCGATACCGAACGCTTCAAGTGTGTCGGCCGCGCCTTGCATCTTGTCGCGATCGTTGGGCGAACCCATAAGAATGGCAACCTTCATCGGGATCCTCCGTTGGTAGTGGCCGCAGCGGCCGAAGCTATGTCGTTGCGATGGTGCAAGCCGGGCCAAGAAATCTTGCCGACCGCTTCATATGCAGTCTGCCGCGCTTCAGCAATAGTGGCACCCTGACCTGTCACCGTAAGCACTCGGCCACCAGCAGTGACGAGTTGGCCCTGCTCATTGGCTCCGACACCAGCGCAGAACACGGTTGCACCAGCAACAGTTTGCGCGTCATCTAGACCGTTGATCACGTCGCCGCTGCGAATATCGCGTGGGTAGCCCTCGGCCGCACAAACAACGGTGACGGCTGCACCGTCGTCGAAGGTCGGCGCAGAGCCGAGTTGGCCAGCAGCGGCCGAGGCGAGGAGTTCGCCGAGATCGCTTGTGAGCCGGGGAAGAACGACCTGCGTTTCCGGATCACCGAAGCGCACGTTGTATTCGAGCATCTTCGGACCGGCGGGCGTAAGCATGAGGCCGGCATAGAGAACGCCGCGGTAGTCGATACCGATTGAGCGGAGGTAAGCGAGCGTGGGCAACACACCGTCGGCCATGACTGCGTCGATCACGGACTGATCGGCAACAGGAACCGGCGAGTACGCGCCCATTCCGCCGGTGTTGGGGCCAGCATCGCCATCGCCAACACGTTTGAAGTCCTGCGCGGGCGCCAGCGCAACGGCGTTGGTGCCATCACAAATAGCCAGCACAGAAACTTCTGGGCCCGTGAGGCCTTCTTCAATGACAAGCGTTCGACCAGCATCGCCGAATGCGTCGCCAGAGAGATAGTCGCGCACCGCGTCACGGGCTTCTTCAAGAGATGTTGTGACAACAACACCCTTGCCCGCTGCAAGACCGTCGGTCTTTACGACATACAAACCATCGAGCGTGTCGAGGAATGCGAATGCGGGTTCGGCTTCGGTGAACGTGCCGTGCCGCGCGGTCGGAACACCGGCAGCAACCAATACGTCCTTCATCCACGCCTTTGAACCTTCAAGCCGCGCACCATCAGCTCCGGGACCAAACACCAACTTGCCTGCCGCGCGCAGTTCATCGGCCAAACCAGCAACCAGCGGGGCTTCGGGACCAATCACATAAAGATCGGCATCGATCTCCGTTGCGGGTGTGGACACGGAACCGGGGATACCGGGGTTACCTGGTGTGACAACAACTTCGTGATGGCGTCGCAGCACCGTCGCGAGCGCATGCTCGCGTCCACCGGAACCAACGACACAAACGTTCATCAGCCGTTGAAGTTCAAGTACTGATCGCGTCCCGGACCAACGCCTACAAGGCCAATCGGTACGCCGATCTGCTCTTGCAAGAACGTCACGTAATCAAGCGCTTCCTTTGGCAATCCTTCACGTGTTGTCACAGATGAAATGTCAGTCTTCCAACCGGGGAACTCGGCATAGACCGGCGTGACTTCGTGCAATACCGACTGGTGATACGGAAGGTGCGTGAACGTTTCGCCATTGAGTTCGTAGGCAATACAAACTTTGACTGAGTCGAATGTGTCGAACACATCGAGTTTAGTCAGCGCAATTTCTGACAACGAATTGAGACGGACAGCGTGACGCAACATCACGACGTCGCACCAACCCGTGCGACGACGCCGGCCAGTATTTGTTCCGTACTCATGACCGATCTCGATCAGCGCGTCACCAATTTCGTCGGTGAGTTCGGTGGGGAATGGTCCTGAACCAACCCTTGTTGTGTACGCCTTGGCAATACCAACAACGCGATCGATATAACGGGGACCGATGCCCGCTCCGGTGCACGCGCCACCGGCAACGGGATTCGAAGACGTTACGAATGGGTACGTGCCGTGATCGAGATCGAGGAACGTGGCCTGAGCACCTTCGAGCAGAACGTTCTCGCCCGCTTCAAGTGATTCGTGAATGAGATTTACTGAATCGGTGATCATCGGCGCAAGACGCGGTGCGCAAATGTTGAGGTATTCGTCAGCGATGGCATCACCATCGAGCGGCAGCTGATTAAAGACCTTGGCGAAGATCGCGTTCTTTTCTTTCAGCGCGACTTCCAGCTTTTGGCGGAAGATTTTCGGATCGAGAAGATCCTGAACACGCAGACCGACTCGCGCCGCCTTGTCGGCGTAGGCCGGTCCGATACCGCGCTTGGTCGTGCCCACCTTGTTCTTTCCGAGACGACGCTCGGTGAGCTTGTCGAGTTCCTGGTGATACGGGAGGATCAAGTGCGCGTTGCCGCTGATCTTGAGCTTTGACGTATCGACGCCCTTACCTTCAAGCATGTCGAGTTCGGCGATGAGCACGCGTGGGTCGACAACAACGCCGTTTCCAATAACTGGCGTGATATGCGGATACAGGATGCCGCTGGGCACCAGTTGCAACTTGAACGACTCACCATCGACCACGAGGGTGTGGCCCGCGTTATGTCCGCCTTGATAGCGGACGACGAGGTGTTGATCGCGGGCGAACAGGTCAGTGAACTTGCCCTTCCCCTCGTCACCCCATTGGGTTCCGACGACGACGGTTGCTGGCACGGTGAACTCCTCAGTGGCACTGCAAGGGGACCGGGAAACACTACCCGAGCACCTTTGATTACTCCCCACTCAATTTGGATTCATGACCGAGGGCCCGAGAAAGGAAACCCCGCTGTCTAGGCTCAGCACGATGACGACCGCCGCCACCCGCCCAACCGGCGCTCACCGGGTCATGCCCTACATCCGCATTATGCGGGTCGACCACTGGTTCAAGAACGTCTTCGTGCTTCCGGGCATCGTCGTGGCGATGAGTTCCCAGAGCAGCATCGAATGGTCGAGCCTGCTCCGGAACTTGATCATCGGGATGGCCGCGGTCTGCCTCATCGCCTCAAGTAACTACGTGATCAACGAAGTGCTCGATGCGCCGTTTGACCTTCACCACCCCATAAAAAAGAACCGCCCGGTTCCCTCGGGCTTGGTCAACATCAAAATCGCCTACGTCCAGTGGATCGCGTTGATGATCATCGGGCTTGGTCTCGGTGCACTTGTCAGTATTCCGCTCACGCTCTCACTCGCCGGTCTTTGGATTGCGGGTTGCGCCTACAACATCCCGCCGGTGCGAACGAAGGACGTTCCCTATCTCGATGTTCTTACCGAGTCGATCAACAACCCGTTGCGCATGCTCGTTGGTTGGTACATCGTTCCCAACAGCCCCACTCCTCCGGTATCGCTGCTCATCTCGTACTGGATGATCGGCTGCTTCTTCATGGGGCTCAAACGGTTCGCTGAATATCGTGACATGTCCGATCAACGTGACGAGCAGATTCGATATCGGAAATCGTTCGCGGTCTACAACGAACAGCGTTTGCTCGTTTCGATCATGTTTTACGCGGCGTCAGCGATGTTGTTCTTCGGTGCGTTCGTTCAGCGCTACCGCATTGAACTCATTCTGTCGTTCCCATTAGTAGCGCTCATCATGGCGATCTACTTCAAGCTCGCGTTTCAATCATCGAGCCCCGTGGAACATCCGGAGAAGCTCTACAAAGAGCGCGGACTTATGTCGGCCGTCGTCAGCTGTTCGGCGCTAATGGTCCTGCTGCTGTTCGTGAACATTCCTGCGCTTGTGGACATGTTCCCTATGTCGGCCTGGAATCGCTGATTACTTCGAGCCCTGCACCTTCTCGCAGAACGCTGCGGGTGCAGTCGAAGTTGACCAACCCGGGCTGACCGCTGATTCGGGACCGTTGCTCACTGGGGCGGCAAGAACTCTGGTCCCATTCACCACAACGGCCCCAGTTCCCAGCGGAAGGGGATCAAAGACGATGTCAATCGTCGTCGGCCCGACATCGTCGATCTTGATCGGCTTGGACTCTTCGATCATTCCATTTCCGTACTCCCAACGGAACACGAGACCATCGTCCGATCGCGATGCTCGAACCTTCCACTCCGGGTTCGAAAGAATTGTCTGGTCATTCATTCCGATAGTGCCTGTGAGTCGGTAGGCGTATGGCCCACCGATGCGACGCTCGAGCGGTCCCCAGCCATACCCATCAGTTCGATAGATCGCATCGCAATCGCCCACGATCAGGATCGTTCCCGGAGCAAGGCCCTCGGGAAGCGGACCGCCGGTGATCCCTTGCACGGCCGGAGCTCCGGCCCCTGACAACAACTCATCGAGTGTGTACTGAAAGTCAGCAAAAGAACGGGCGCCCGCTTCAGTGGGAAGAATCGAAAACGCTCTCGTCGAAATCGCCAGACCGAGTTGATTCCAGAATCCGAAGGCAAACAACAGTGCAAGGAACCCAAGAACCGAACGGCGCACCCATCTGCGCCACTTCGTCATCCCCCGGGCGACGACCCACACTCCCGGCGCCGCGAGAATCACGAAGAGGGGCACGAGATCGGCGAGATATCGGTGGGCGAGGTACCCGAAGGTGAATGTGCTCGTTGTCGAAACGATTGCCGCGACTGCGATGGCGGTCCATTGCCGAGACCGATCGCGAACAATTGTCCACCACGCACCAACGAGTCCGAAGATCACCAGAAGCGGTGCGGACGTCACGATCGAACCCGAACGATCAATCGTGTCGAAGCGGGCGCTACCGATCGTGGTTGCCTTCGCAGGCCAGGTCACGAAGGGGAAGAGTTCATCCCACCGGAACGCAAAAGGCGAGAAGTACCGAGCAACGTTGGTTGGAACGAACTTGATCCCGAAGAGACTTCCGTTATTGGCCGCGAGTGCCGCTTGGCGGTCGGTGTTGAACTTTGAAAAGACCTGCAGCGGGAACGGAACATCGGAAGCGGACCGGAAGCGCAGCCAGTTGACGAGGGCAAACCCGAGAAACGGAATCACCGCGGCAACGAGCACAACCAACGAACGGCGCCACTCCCGCTTCCACGCAAGCGCCAAACCAAAGAGGCCAAGTGCCAATGCAGGTCCTGCACCCGACGATGGTCGGCACGAAAGCGCAAAAGCAGCCAGCGCTACTGCTTCGATGAGATGCCGACGCGTCGGCACTCGCCACCAACGGATGACGAGATCGAGCCCAGCTAGACCAGCTGCGGCACCCCACAATTCCGCTTCGTGATACACGAGCGCGCGAGATGAGAAGAACAGCAGCGGTGTCCCAAGTGTGGCCACAACGGCGAACGCGCCGAACCACCAGGCCGAGCCTTCGGGAGCGTTATTCACCAACGACTTCGCTCGCTTGAGTAATCGTGCTGCAGCGAGTCCAAGCACACTCAGCGCAAGCAATTCACTTAAAAGTGAAAGCCGGCGATCAAAGACATCGGAAACTCCAGAGAATGGCAACCGCATGATTGCCGGTCCAATACCGAAGTAGATCTGCGTCTTGCCATCGATTTCGAAACCTTCGATGCCAGCAACCTTCGCGGGAACATCGAGATGTCCATGCACGAGCGCACGGGCCTGCGCGTCGTAGAGGTCTGTGGTGTACGGACCTTTGTCGAACAGATGCCACGGCTGAAGACAGGTTGCGATCAACCAGAACACGACAACGGCAACAAGTGTTCCGATACGAGCCCATTTGCGTTCGTTCGTTGTCAATCGTCCGGCGTCAGTGTTCTCGACGACGTTCTCGAACTTTGCGACCGGTGCCCCCACCCGGCAGACGCTACTGCTGAGACAGGCGGCGCAGGACCTCGGCCGCATTCGCAAACGGAGCCACTGATTGACGAAGCGGAACCAAATCGCGTCGGTAGGAGCGATGCGTTTCTTCAACAGCTGTCGCCATCTCTACTCGAGTCTGAAGAAGCGCCGATTCAAGCGCAGCGATATGTGCCTCAAGTGCAAGAACTTTCTTTACGCCAGCAAGATTCAAACCTTCATCGGTGAGTTCTTGAATACGACGGAGGTGATCGATGTCGGCCTGGCTATAGCGCCGTGAACCACCAGTGGTGCGTGCTGGTTCAAGCAAACCTTTACGTTCATAAATACGCAGTGTTTGTGGATGCACGCCTGCGAGTTCGGCGGCTACCGAGATGATGTACACCGCTCGCATTTGAGCGTTGGAATCGGACATCGGACTCATGTTCAGACCCCCAAGTAGTCGCGAGGAGCAGCAGGAAACGCAGCGGCCATGGCCTCGAGCGCGTCACGCTGTTCATCATTGAGTTTGGTTGGGACATCGACCTGCACCGTCACGAGCAAGTCGCCAGTGACTTTCTTTGTTGCTACACCACGGCCCTTCACACGAAAGACCTTGCCCGTGGGCGAACCCGCGGGGATCTTGAGCGTGACGGGCTTGCCATCGAGGGTAGGCACAGTGAGTTTCGTGCCGAGCGTTGCTTCAGCGAATGTCACCGGAACGTTGATGGTGAGGTTCTTTCCGTCACGACCAAAGATCGTGTCTCGATCGACTTGGACGATCACATAGAGATCACCAATTGGTCCGCCATTGCGACCGGCGCCACCGCGACCGTTCAGCTTGATGCGTTGACCATCATCGACTCCGGCAGGGATACGAACTTTGACTTCGCGCGCACGCTTTTCGACACCCGCCCCGCGACAGGTTCCACAAGGGGACGTAATCACCGAACCCGCGCCTCCGCAGACCGGACACGGTGAAGAGAACGAGAACATTCCCTGGTTGTCGTCGGCCACACCACGACCTTGGCAATGCTGACATGTGGTCGGCGCAGTTCCGGGTTTCGCCCCTGAACCGTTGCATGTTCCACATGGCAGATCGCTCGTGAGGTGCAGCGCTGTTTCCATTCCGGAAACGGCATCGCGAAACGACATACGCAATGTCGCTTCAAGATCGGCACCACGTTGCGGAGCGCGCCCGCGACTCTGTCGACCGCGTCGACCGCCGCCTCCCCCGCCAAACATGCCGCCAAGAAGATCGCTGAGGTCGCCGCCTTCATAACCGCCAGCACCAGGATTGAAACCGGCGCCACCGCGGCCACCACCGAAACCCATTCCGCCCATCGGAGCTTGGCGACGAACCTCGTCGTACTCGGCGCGTTTCGTTTCATCGCCAACAACGTCGTAGGCCGCGGAGATTTCCTTGAACTTGTCTTCCGCTGAAGCGTTACCGGGGTTGGCATCGGGATGAAACTCCCGAGCCAACTTCCGGTACGCGCGCGTGATGTCCTTTGGCACTGCCGTTTCCGACACACCGAGGACTTCGTAGTAGTTCTTGTCGAACCACTCGCGCTGTGGGGCCACTTGCTATCCCTTGACCTTCACCATCGCCGGGCGCAACACCCGGGTTTTCCATTGGTACCCAGTGCGGAGCGTTTCGATCACTGTCGGTTCGCCACCGTCACCTTCTTCATGCAGCACTGCATCATGCTGATTCGGATCAAACGGTTCGTCTACTGGTGTGAGCCGCACCAAACCTTCGCTTTCTAAAAGATCAGAAAGCATCTTCGCGATTGGTTCGACATCGGTAGAGCCGTGTCCGATTGCTGCTTCACAAGCGTCGAGAACAACAAGCAGTTTCTCCGCCAGGTTTTCGTTCGCACGTTCGCGAAGTTCTAGCTGTTCGCGCGTAACACGCTTGCGGTAGTTATCGAATTCGGCTTTGACTCGAAGCATCGTGTCGCGAAAGTCGTCGCGCTCGGCAACGACCGCAGCAACATCGATTTCGCCAGCTGCATCTGTTTCCTCGAAACCTTGTTCGCCGCCAGCTGCTGCCTCGAGCAGTTCGTCGTCAGTCGGAGAGGTCTCCGGGGAGACCTCTCCGTCACCTGACACGGTCACTTGCCTTCGTCGTCGACGATCTCGGCGTCAACAACTTCATCGTCGTTGGGTGCCGAGCTCGTTGCGGATCCACCAGCAGCAGACTCTTCGGCCGCAGCCTGTTCGTACAGCTTCTGAGTGAAGTCCTGGCTTGCAGTCATGAGTGATTCGGTTGCGACCTTGATGGCCTCGCCATCGGTGCCCGCAAGTGCGGTCTTGAGATCAGCAAGCTTCGACTCGACTGATGCCTTTTCGTCTTCCGAAATCTTGTCGCCTTGGTCCTTCAGCAACTTCTCGGTTTGGTAGACGAGCGTGTCGGCACTGTTACGAGTATCGGCTTCCTCACGACGCTTTGCATCCTCTGCAGCGTGCGCTTCGGCGTCCTTGACCATCTGATTGATCTGATCCTTGCTGAGCGAGGACTGACCGGTGATGGTCATCGACTGTTCCTTGTTCGTCGCACGATCCTTCGCCGACACGTGCACGATGCCGTTGGCGTCGATGTCGAAGGTGACTTCGATCTGCGGCACGCCGCGAGGTGCGGGCGGAAGGTCCACGAGTTGGAACTTGCCGAGTGACTTGTTGAACTGAGCCATTTCGCGCTCGCCTTGCAGCACGTTGATCTCGACCGATGGCTGATTGTCCTCAGCGGTGGTGAAGACCTCGGTACGACGAGTCGGGATAGTGGTGTTGCGCTCGATGAGTTTCGTCATAACCGAACCCTTGGTTTCAATACCAAGAGAAAGCGGCGTGACGTCGAGAAGGAGAACATCCTTCACTTCGCCCTTGAGCACGCCGGCCTGGACCGCTGCGCCAATGGCAACAACCTCATCGGGATTCACGCCCTTATGCGGATCGTTGCCCGTCATTTCCTTGACGAGATCGACAACGGCCGGCATACGAGTAGAACCACCAACAAGCACAACGTGATCGACATCGCCCTTGGTAAGGCCAGCGTCGACGATTGCCTGTTCGAACGGAATACGACAACGCTCAAGAAGATCAGCGGTGAGTTCCTGGAACTTCGCACGAGTGAGTTGCTCGTCGAGATGGAGCGGGCCATCGGCAGTTGCAGTAATGAACGGCAGATTGATCTGCGTTTGCTGCACCTGCGAAAGCTCGATCTTCGCCTTCTCGGCCGATTCCTTCAGACGCTGGATCGCCATGTTGTCTTTCAACAAGTCGACGCCGTGAGCGGTCTTGAATCCGTCGGCAAGCCAATTGATGATTCGCTCATCCCAATCGTCGCCACCAAGGCTGGTGTCGCCATGGGTTGACTTCACTTCAAAGACGCCGTCGCCGATTTCAAGAACCGAAACATCGAACGTGCCGCCACCGAGGTCGAACACGAGGATGGTCTGATCGACAGTTTCTTTGTCGAGCCCGTAGGCAAGTGCGGCCGCTGTTGGCTCGTTGATGATGCGCAGCACCTCGAGGCCGGCGATCTGTCCGGCTTCCTTGGTTGCAGTGCGCTGAGCGTCGTCGAAGTAGGCGGGCACGGTGATGACGGCCTGGGTGACGGTGTCACCGAGGTAGGCCTCGGCATCGCGCTTCAACTTCATGAGCGTGCGGGCGGAGATTTCTTGGGAGGTATAGGCCTTGCCATCGATGTCGATGGTCCAGTTCGTGCCCATATGACGCTTGACCGAACGAATGGTGCGGTCGGGGTTGGTGATGGATTGACGCTTGGCCACTTCGCCGACGAGGACCTCGCCGTTCTTTGCAAATGCGACCACTGAAGGCGTGGTGCGGCTGCCTTCTGCGTTGGGAATGACCACCGGTTCGCCCGCCTCGAGAACCGAGACGACGGAATTGGTGGTGCCGAGGTCGATACCGACGGCCTTTGCCATGGGGATACTCCTTGTTTCTGTGTAACTGCTGGATTTTGGGGGGATGCTTCTCGACTGCCGAGCGGGGCTGAGTCGCCGTCGCTAAGAAAGTTGAGCGTGACCATAACAACTTTGCTCGAGGCGATTCCATTCCCAGATTCCAAAGATTTTTCCGATTTCTCAGAAATTTCTCGTTACGACCCCCCTCCAACCGGGCCAAGGCACCGATCCCGTTAGGGCAGACTGGAACCATGACTTCCACCCTCGTCCTGCTGCGCCACGGTCAGAGCACCTGGAACCTCGAAAACCTCTTCACCGGTTGGTACGACGCCGATCTCACCGATCAGGGCCGGGCCGAGGCCAGTGCCGCTGGGCCCGCGATGGCCGCGGCCGGCGTTGCCCCCACCATTCTCCATACCTCGATGCAGACCCGAGCCATTCGCACCGCCAACCTCGCCCTCGATGCCATGGATCGCCTCTGGGTCCCAGTTCGGCGGTCGTGGCGCCTCAACGAACGCCACTACGGCGCACTGCAAGGCATGGATAAGAAAGAGACCACCGAGAAGTACGGCAAGGACCAGGTCTTCGAATGGCGTCGTTCCTACGACATTCCGCCCCCGAAGCTTGAGCTCGACGATCCCCGTCATCCTCGGTTCGACGAGCGTTATGCCTTACTTCCGGCCGATGTCCTTCCCGCTTCGGAGTGTTTGGCCGATGTCGTCGAGCGCATGCTGCCCTACTGGTACGACGACATCGTTCCCGATCTTCACGCTGGCCACACCGTGCTCGTCGTTGCTCACGGCAACAGCCTTCGGGCCCTCATCAAACATCTCGATGCCATTAGCGACGCCGATATTGCCGATGTGAACCTGCCCACCGGCGTCCCAATTCGTTTTGAACTCGACGACGCAATGGTGCCAACGAAGCGACTGGCATTGACCGATCGCTATCTCGGCGATGCCGAAGCAGCCAAAGCTGCTGCCGAAGCCGTCGCTCGTCAGGCCGGCTGAACCATCTGCAATTCACCAGCTTCAAGCAAGTAGCCGCGTGAGCGAACCGTACGGATGGCGAGCCCCAGTGGTGCTATCCGGCGACGCAATCGAAGCATGTGCACATCAAGGGCATTGCGTCCCGGCGCGCCCGTAGGCCAACCGGTTCGAGACAAATTGTCGCGACTGACAACCGCGCCAAATCGATCAAGCAATGCCGACATCAGCCGAGCCTCAAGAGGCGGAAGCGAGACCCAGCCAGCCCCCACGCGGAGCACCCCATCGGGATCAAGCCCCGGTGATTCAGGGTTATGGACCATCGATCGAGTGGCCAGAGCCCGGCACCGGACATCAATGTCGTCCTGACTCGCAGGCAGACGAATCCAGTCCTCGAGGCAATCGGCTGCTTCCGGGGCAGGCATGTCGGCATCAACCAGCAACAGTCGCAACGCCCCCCTTGCCGAAAGGGCAAGGCGGCGGTCTTCTTCTAAAGGCCAACGAAGCAGGGCGACATCCACGAGGGTCACCGTAGGGATCGCCTGTTTCTCAAGTGTTTCGTGGTGATGAAGGATCGGTGGCCAATTCGCCAAGCACGAGGGCGAGGTTCTCCCTATGCTTCGGCCATGGCACGCGACGCATGGCTCGATCATCTGGCCCAGGTCCCTCTCTTCGCAGAGTGCGACAAGCGCCAGCTCCAGCAGGTAGCAGCAGCAGCAGTCGAGATTTCGATTGATGCAGGAAAGGTTTTGGTGCGCGAAGGCGAGCCGGGCCATGAATGCTTCGTGATCGTCACCGGCACCGCAACTGTGAGTCGTGACGGCGCAACGGTGGCCAACCTCGGCCCTGGCGCTGTCGTGGGCGAATTGGCCCCTCTCACTGGTGGCCTTCGTACCGCAACAGTGACCGCTGACTCAGCAATGGAGGTCCTCGTGATCGCCCAGCGTGAGTTCAATGGCCTCATTGAAGAAGTTCCCGGCTTTGCGGTGCAGTTGCTGCGCAACCTCGCGGCACGCATGACCGACGAGTCCTGAACGCTTCTCGCCTCCCTCTCCCCACCCGCTGGTGAGGTTTCGCGCCCATAGGCGCGAGTAGGTTGACCATTCGTATGGAACGTAAACGGATCAAAGGCCCACATCTGGTTCTCGTCATCGGTCTCGCCTTCGCGATCGTGACCGCCCTTTCGGGTGTCGCAGCCACGGTGTTCCAGCAACACGACGAATCTCCGACCACGCGCGAGGTCTTCGGCGGCATCCCGTCTTCGCTCAAGATCGCGTTCTACGTCATGGTGTCGATCCTGCTCGTCTACGGAGCGGTGCTGTTCTCGCAGCGAGTCAAAAACTGGACCCGCGGCAAGCCTGACAACCGTCGTACGACACCGAAGAACGTGAAGCGTCGCCTCGGAGACTTCCGCGCCGGCGTCTACATGCAGACTCTGCTGCGCGATCCCGCCGCCGGCATCATGCATTCGCTTATCTATTTCTCCTTCATCGTGCTGCTTGCGGTCACCACGATCCTCGAGATCAATCACCAGATCCCCACGTCATGGAAATTCCTTAACGGCAACGTGTACATGGCGTATTCGTTCATCGGTGATCTTGCGGGACTTTGTCTCTTCATTGGCGTGATGTGGGCCATCGTTCGTCGCTATATCCAGCGCCCGTATCGCATCCGCATCAAAACCAAGCCCGAACACGCCGTCATCCTCGGCGTCTTCCTTGCCATCACGATTACCGGTTTTGGAACCGAAGCATGGCGCATTGCCGAAACCGGAATGCCTGCGTTCGAGAAGTGGTCGTTCGTTGGTTGGCCCATCGCCAACCTCATCAAAGACAACTCAAACCTTGCTGGCGGACATCAGGTGTGGTGGATCCTCCACATCCTTTCGTTCTTCGCTTTCCTTGTCATCCTTCCGGTCACGATGCTTCGCCACATGTTCACCTCACCGCTGAACATGTACTTGAAAGATCGTGAGCGCCCCAAGGGTGCAATGAAGCCCATGCCGAACCTCATGGAAACCGAACTCGAATCGTTCGGTGCCTCAACGATCGAAGACTTCACCTGGAAGCAGTTGCTCGATCTCGATGCATGCACCATGTGTGGTCGTTGCACCTCGGTGTGTCCCGCACACGCAACTGGCAAGTCGCTTGACCCTCGCGAGATCGTTCTCAAGTCCGGCGAAGTGATGGCCGCTACCGGAACGCCACAGGTTTCGCCGCCACTTGGTGTTGTTGCCGAAATCACCGTCTCTGCCAATTCTCTTTTCGAACGGGTCACGCCCGAAGAGGTGTGGGCCTGCACCTCCTGCAAGGCCTGCGACGAAATCTGTCCGGTGAATATTGAAATCCTCGACAAGATCCTCGACATGCGTCGCTACTTGTCACTCATGGAATCAAACTTCCCCACCGAACTCGGCAACGCGTATCGCTCGATGGAGAACACTGGCAACCCGTGGGGCATGAGCCAAGCCGATCGTGGCGATTGGGCCGAAAAGTTCGAAGGCATAGAAATCCTCGATGGTTCCAGCCCACTTGAAGCCGAGTACCTCTACTGGGTCGGCTGTGCTGGTTCGTTCGACGACAAGAACAAGAAGGTCACCCAAGCAATGGCGCAGCTTCTGCAGCGCTCGGGTATTTCCTTCTCGATTCTTGGCCCATCGGAAATGTGCACCGGCGATCCGGCGCGACGTTCGGGTAACGAATACATCTTCCAGATGCTCGCAACGCAGAACATCGAAACGCTCAATGGCATGGGCGTGAAGAAAATCATCACGCAGTGTCCGCATTGCTTCAACACACTTGCCAACGAATACCCACAAATGGGTGGCAACTACGAAGTCGTGCATCACAGCCAGTTCCTTGAGTTCCTTATCGACAGCGGCAAGCTTGATCTGTCCAACGCGAAACTCGAAGAGCGCGTTGTGTACCACGACTCGTGTTACCTCGGTCGACACAACGACGTGTACATGGCACCGCGAAACGTCATCGGTTCACTCGGTGGCATTGAAATCGTTGAAGCCAGTCGCAACGGCACCAAGGGCATGTGCTGTGGCGCCGGCGGCGGTCGCATGTGGATGGAAGAAAGCACCGGCAAACAGATCAACATCGAGCGCTCGCAAGAACTACTGCGAACCGGTGCAACAAAGATCGCGGTTGCCTGCCCGTTCTGCTACATCATGATCGACGATGGTGTGAAAGCACAGGGCGTCGAGGAAGACCAAGTCAAGGTCGCAGACATTTCGATGCACATCCTCGATGCGATCGAACGCTCCGAGGCTGAAGCAGAAGCTACGAAGTAATCAGCGGAAGTTTTCCCAGTAGCGACTGGGGCGAGGACCAATTTGGCCCTGATACTTCGAGCCGACAGCAGACGAACCGTACGGGTTGTCCGCTGGCGTGGTCATGCGGATGAATGAGATCTGACCGATCTTCATTCCCGGATACAACGTGATCGGAAGGCTGGCCACGTTCGAAAGTTCAAGCGTGAGCTGACCATCCCAACCAGCGTCGACAAAGCCGGCGGTTGAGTGAATCAGCAGACCGAGTCGACCAAGCGATGACTTACCTTCAAGTCGAGCAACAAGATCGGCGGGAAGGCCAACGCGTTCGCTCGTGGAACCAAGCACGAATTCACCTGGGTGCAGCATGAAGGTGTCGTCGGGACCGATCTCGACGAGTTCGGTGAGATCCTCGAGGTTCTGCTTCACATCAATGTGGCCCATTGTGTGATTCCGGAACACCCGGAAGAACCGATCGATATGAAGATCGACCGAAGATGGCTGGACGCAGCTGGGGTCGTACGGCTCGATAACGATGCGGCCGGCTTCGACCTCTTCACGGATGGTGCGGTCAGAGAGGATCACGGCTGCGCAGGTTAGTCGTGGATTACTCGGTCAGGAGATCCTCGACCTGTTCGCCCACGAATTGGAAGTCCTGCTCTTGAACATCGGCGGCTCGAGCTCGGGCGGGGAGGAAGAACAGCACCATCACCACACCGATCGCAGTTGCGGCAGCAGCGGTGAGCACACCCCAATGCACGGCACTGACAAAGGCGGAATTGGCCTCGGCACTTACTGTCGCCGCCTTTTCGTTCAGACCCAGTTCCTGCAATTTGGGCACAATCCCGTTCTGCACCGCACCAATGCTGTTGTGGGCGGCATCGATGAATGGCTGCGGAAGTGGCAGGCCAAGGCCACTAAGGAAATCGCGCACCTGATTGCCATAGGTAGTCGCCAGGACCGAACCAATAACAGCCACGCCCAAGGCACCGCCCACCTGGCGGGTGGTGTCATTGACCGCTGAACCGACACCGGCTTTGAAAAGCGGCAGCGATCCCATGACCGACTCCGTTGCCGGGGCCATAGTCAGACCCATCCCGGCCGACATCAGCATGAGTCGCCAGAAAATATTTGAGTACGGGGTATCGACCTGCAGCCCGACCATGGTTATTAATCCGAGCGTGACGAGGCCAAGACCAAGGGCGACCGTGAATTTGGAGCCAATGCGGTCAACCACTCGTGAACTGAGCGGAGCAATGACCATCATCGCTGCCGCAAACGGCAACATTCGGATGCCGGTTTCGAGCGGGGTGTACCCAAGAACGAACTGGAAGTACTGCGTCAACAAGAACAACGAACCAAACATCGAGAAAAACACCAGCGTGATCGCACCAGCCGCGGCAGTGAACCTCGCTTTTTTGAAGAACGTGACATCGAGCATTGGATGATCGCTCTTCGCTTCCCAAACTCCGAACACGATGAGAAGTCCAATTCCTAAACCGCCATAAAGCAGCGTCTGGCTTGAACCCCAACCGTTATCGGGTGCTTCGATGATGGCGAACAGGAGCAGCGCCAGACCAACGATCGAAAGGACCGCTCCAACGGGATCGAGTCGAGGGGCCGAAGGATCCTTCGATGTTGGGATGAGGAAGATGCCTGCAATCAGACCAATCGTCACAATCGGAATGTTCACGAGGAACACCGATCCCCAATAGAAATGCTGCACCAAAAAGCCGCCAGTTAAGGGGCCTAATGCGCCACCGAGTCCTGCTGTTCCGGCCCACACGCCAATTGCCTTTGAACGTTCTTCCGGTGGGAACACATTCGTGATGATCGACAATGTGGCCGGCATGATGAGCGCACCACCAATACCCATGAAGGCACGAGTTGAAATCAACTGGCCAGAAGTTGTGGCCAACGCTGATGCGACGGAACCAACACCGAAGAGAATGAAACCGACTTGCATTGCTCCGCGCCGACCGAATTTGTCCCCGAGTGCGCCAGCTGTCAGCAGCAAACCAGCGAAAACTAACGTGTAGGAGTCAACGATCCATTGCAGATCACTCGACGATGCGTTGAGATCCTTCTGGATCGTCGGAAGAGCAACGTTGAGAATTGAGTTGTCCAGAACAATCACGAGCAGCCCAAAACAAAGGACTGCAAGGATCGCCCATCTTCGGTCGTAGGACTTCGCTTGAACTCTTTGTGCGAGCGTCGACATGGCACAACCTTCCGTCAGGAGACGGAACGAAGGGTACCTGTCAGTTGATGTTCACCGGCGACGGTGAAAACGCTCAGGTGGTTGCAGGACCCGAAGCAGCCATTCCAGGCATGTCCTTCATGTAGGACTTCTCTTCGACGCGCTTGGCAATACGCCAGCCGTCGGCGGTGCGAACCATGTCGTCGATATACCAAAGACCGCACGTGAACACGACAACCTCGTCACCCATTGGCATCACCATCGGGTTGTGACAAATGGTCTTCACCTTGGCGCTGTCACCGTTGAGTTCGATGCGACTGGTCGAGATCATGTGCTGGAACGAGGCGAACATCGGCATTGCCTCTTTGAGGTACGCGATGGTGTCTTCAAGTCCACCGACAGAACCGCCGAACACTGAGTAATCAATGACCGAGTCAGCGGTGAAGACGTTTCGAAAATCTTCAAAATCACGGTGATCGACCGCGTAGCAATAGCGGACGAGCAGGTCCTGGATCTCCATGCGGTCGGAAATCTCTTCAATGCTCATAGTCATAGTGGGGCCCCCTTGATGAACGTGGTGTGGACTTTAGGACGTTTCTTCCGGCACCCACACAAATTCCGGTGTCCGGCGTTCGGCAAAGGCGGCGACGCCCTCAGGCATGTCCGGGTTGTTGGCCAAGGTCGGCGCCCAGCGCTCGATCATTGCTGCCGATACCGCTCCATGCGCAGCGACCTCATTGACCATTTCCTTCGAGATCATTTGCGTGAGCAGTGAACGCTCATTGGCTAGCAGTGAAGTAAACGCTTCAAGGCGTTCAATCGCAGCGTCTGGTTCGGCGACTTCATCAACGAGTCCGATACGCAGCGCGCGTTCTGCATCGATCAATTCCGCGGAGAACAACAAATGCTTTGCTGCCGATGGACCAACCAACCGAACGGCGCGTTCCAAGGCATAGGTCGGATACGCGATGCCGAGGCGAGCCGGCGTAATCCCAAATTTCGCAGAAGTGTCGGCAAAGCGAAGATCGCAAGCACCCGCAATCTGCACGCCGCCGCCTACGCACGAACCAGTAATGAACGCGATGGTTGGTCGCGGAAATGCTGCGAGTGATTCTTCAGCCTCACGGTTTTGTGATTGGTAGTCCGAACTCATTCCACCGCTAAATCCACCGATGTCGGCACCAGCGCAGAAATGTCCGCCGACTCCGCGCACTACCAACACTCGAACCGAATGATCATGAGCAAGTTCATGGCAGGACTCAGCCAACGCTGTCCACATTTCGTGTGACATCGCATTGCGCTTCTCGGCACGGTTCAGCCAGATCGTGGCAACCGATTCGGCCTTCGTCACAACAATCGGTGCATCGCCTAGTGCCTCGCTCATTGCATCCCAACTTCCCGACATCGGTGGTCGCGATGATCACCGAGTTTCAGTGAGAAATCTAGGACACAAACAAGAGTTTCAACTCCGGTCGGCAATCAATCGGTGCTGAGCTTCTTCTTGAATGCGAGTAGCAAGGCGACGACCCCGAGTAGCCCGGCGATCCCGAGGCAAACGTGCCAGAACGTGACATGTGACGCGGCGTTTTCCGAATCAATCGCGTCGGGGATTCCATTGGCAGCATAGAAAAGTAGGGCGATAATTGCCGCGACCACCGCCACTCGGCCGATGCGCGAGGCAAGGTGGCCGACATGGCTGATCACTCCAACCGCTGCTGTAAAGCGATCAAGTGATCGCGAGAGAAAGTTACTTCACCGTCTGACGCCTCGAGAGGTTGGTCGACCCACTGGTTTGGCTCCCGATTCAAGCTCCCAACGGAGTTAGTTCGTGGCGCCAAACCACTGGTTGTAGATCCCGTTATAGGTTCCGTCCGCTTCAAGGGAGGCCAAAGCGGTGTTCAGTTTGTCCACCAGGGCTGTGTTGGATTTCGCCACCGCCATCGCGTACTGCTCACCAGTTGGATAGCGCTGGACAACAGCAAACTCGTTCGGGTTCTTCGAAGCCCGATAGTGACTGAAGGGAAAATCCTGAACGATCGCGTTGATCTCGCCTGCACCCAGAGCGGCGAACATGGCGTCGTCCCCAGGGAACAACTTGATCGACGTCGTTGCAGCCTTGTTTTTTTCTGCGAAAGCCTGCCCAGTCGTTCCCGCCTGCGCGCCGATCGTTTTACCGGCAAGATCAGCCAGGTTCTTGGTCACGGCTGCATCCTTCGCCCGAACCACCAGTGATTGGTCGGCATAAAACGTCGCATCCGTGAAGTTCACATGTTTCTTTCGCTCGTCGGTGATTGAGAGTCCCGACGCGATGACATCGCACTTGCCCGCATCAAGTGCAGAGAACACCGAATCGAAGGGGGTGTCAATCCAATTGGTAGCGAGATTCATGGACGGTGCCATCGCATCAACCAATTCAACTTCAAACCCTGTGAGTTTCCCGTTCTCCTCGAATGCAAACGGAGGACCCGCAAAATCCGCGCAAATAGTGAGGGTTCCCGGAGTCACTAGCTTCTGACCGCCGGCAGACGTTGCGGCATTGCTCTCGGTGGATTTTGACGAACTACACGCCGAAGTCACGCTAAAAAGAACGATGACGGTGACCGTAAGAAAGCGGTACGGATGGAATCGCACGAGATCTCCCAACGAAACGTCGATCATCGAATCAGAATGAATTGATGATCACGTTGTTGTTCTTCGCACCGTAACGCTTCAGTGCTACATCGATACGGAATGGTCCGGTTTAACAAGAACACCTTGAAGCGACCTGCGTCCCACGCGGCATACCGACCCGCGTGTGGCCGTAGCCATGGGGGCTCGCTACTGTCTGCCCGTTGCCAGCAAGAACACGCGGGTGTAGTTCAGAGGCAGAACATCAGCTTCCCAAGCTGAGAACGCGGGTTCGATTCCCGTCACCCGCTCGGATGAAACGACCTCCCCATCCGGGAGGTCGTTTTCGTTCGAGGGAATGTTGCAGGCGGGAATCGGGAGGAGGCTCCGCAAGGAGCCGACGGCTCCCGTCACCCGCTCTCACGAAGTGACTCACGGTCTCACGAATCGGGAGGAGCGCAGCGACGGATCCCGTCACCCGCTCTCATCCTCTCCCCGCCCGATGAATGGGTTGGAACTATCCTCATTTACGGACAACATCGTCCTCCTCAACAGGAGAAGGTTATGAAGAATCGTTTCATCATTGCGTCGATCGCGGCCGTAGGAGTCGTCGGCTTGGCCGTCGCCGGATGCAGCTCATCCAA
>CAIPQK010000007.1 GCA_903867185.1 uncultured Candidatus Nemicrothrix sp.
CGAAGTTCGGGCGGAAGTTCGATCTTGTCCATGAGCGTCCACATATCGACGCCCGCATTGAAACCCTTGAGTGCTTCTTCATGCACGTACACAACAGCATCATGAAGACGCTCAAGAGATGCTTCAATCAGTTCTGCGCCAACGATCGCTTCGTAACGACCAGTAACAAGAATTTCCGGTCGGAGTTCGCGAACAAAACGATTCGTTGCGAGTTGTGGTTCCACGAATCGGTACTTGTCACCACGAATGGTGTTGACGTTCGGGAAGTGCGGGAAAAGCGGACCAAAGAGGTTACTGACCAGCGCGATCTTGTGATCGGGAAGCCACACGATCAGGCAATCAGTGGTTTCACCAACGGCTGCGAAGAGGTCAACCCGAAGTCCATCGATAGTGAGCGAGAGTCGATCTTCGAAGAGGATGTCGGGCATTGGCTCTGACTGAGCCATCGAGACGCCCGGATTCTCTTTCGCAATGCGCATCGCGTCGGCACCGAGCATGTCGAACCAAATGCCGGCAGTGCGCATACGCAGACCCTGAATACGCTTGTCGTCACGCTGATGCGCCGGGTTGTTGGCCTGCGCGACGTACTTCGTGTTCGTTTCCTTGAACAGATCGACTCCACCGACGTGATCAACGTGTCCCTGGGTGGTGAAGATGTAATGCGTCGGTCCAGGGCAGATCGCATCGAACACGCGCTTGTGATGCGGCGCCTCGTACCCCATGCCGGTGTTGACGATGATTCGACCGTTATCGGTGAGGATCATGTATGTGGCAGTGGTTCCACCTGATCGATAGATGAGGCCGTCGACAATCGGATACGCCGGGTCGTCGTAGACCGGGATGAGCAACTCTTTGCCCGGGCGCGTGTCAATGAGATGGTCGACCTGCTCTTGAATGTTCATTTGACCTCGATTTGTACGGGAAACGTGCTCATGTAGTTGGTGAAACGAGAGCGGACTTCTTCTGGGGTGATGCCAAAGTCGCCGCGCAGGTCGTACACCACGCGCCCCTCTTTGCCGCGGGGATGCGCCGCTTGATGGGCAGCAACTTCGGCTTTGGCCGTCTCAGTGAATTCAATTCCCGCCATGTCATAGATACGCTGCAATGTGCCCAGTTCGTCGGCCATGTATTCATGGAAAAACACATCGACTGTTCGGTCCGGCGGAAGCAGATCCCGATCGCGGAGTGAGGAATCCAGCAGACGCCCAATCCGATCGATCCAGTAGTCGCGGTACCACTCAGGGTTTGACGTCTTGTACGACGTACGCGCGCCATAGGTCAGCATCGTGATGGTTGACTGCACCACTGCGACTGGGTCACGGTGAGTCACGACGACCGTGGCGTCAGGGAACGTTGCCATCAATGGCCCGATCTGCTCGAGATGCTGTGGCGACTTCAGCACCCAACGCTCTCGCGGGCGATACCACTGCATAATCTGCAGGACCGTTTTCATGTACGCGTAATGAGGGGTCTGATCGTGGGCGAGGAAGTAGTCACGCCACTTCGGAGTTCTTGCCACCCACTCGAGGTTGTAACTCGTGAAGTCAGGTGTCATGAGTTCAAGTTCCTCATGGACATGGTCGGGGTTCATCGGATGCATTGCAGCAATGAACGGAGCACCCACTTGCATTGCTTCCCACTGGCCTTGGCATCGAGTCCAACGAGGATCAACGCCATCGGCCGGTGTCTCTTCCCGTGCATCAGGAACTGGTTCGTAGGATTCCCACAAGGGCATCGAACGGAAGCGGCTGTCGGCAGCAAGAAGGTTCACCAGATTTGTCGTGCCCGAGCGAGGAAGCCCGATCACAATCACGGGCTTTTCGATTTCGATGTCGAGAATCTCCGGGTGCTGTTTAAGCAGGTCATGGATGCGCAGTCGATTCGACGCGTACCGAACACAATCGCCGAACATCATCATGCGACCGAGTCCGGTGCGCTCGGGGTCGGCATTCATTTCGTCGAGCTGCACCTCGAGACGCTCACGAAAATCATCGGGACCAAAATCGCTTAGCCCTGTTTGCGCAACTGCTGCGGCACAGACCGCGTCGACAGTGAGCTCAGTGTGAACCGTTTCCCCAAATTCAAGACCCATACGTTGCATGTCATTGAGAACAGGAGTACGGAGATCATCGATTCGAATTTCGTTCGCCATTCCAACCCTTACTTAGAGAGCAAGCCATCCGCCATCGATGGCGAAGGCGGTTCCAGTAGTGAACGACGACGCCGCCGAACAAAGAAAGAGAATCGCTGAAGCGACTTCTTCCGGTGTTCCCATGCGACGCATGATTTGGTTCGAGAGTTCCCCGTCGAGCATCTCGGGATACGGCTTCATCGGCGCGGTCATGGGAGTGTCAATCAGGCCCGGTGCAACCGCATTCACGCGGATGCCGTCATCGGCCCAATAGAGAGCAAGGTTTCGAGTGAGAGCGAGCAGTGCCGCCTTCGACGAGGAATAACCAGGGACAATCGTTGTCGCTCGATAGGTCATCATCGAAATGACATTGACAACACTGGCCCCGCCCGGCATCGAACTTTTCGCCAATGCCTCACGGCTTCGAACAGAAAGTCGTTGTGCTCCTTCTACATTCATCGCGATTGATGCATGAAATCCTTCGGGGCTCCACTCATCGAGCCCATCAGGAAAGCTTGCGCCCGCGTTGTTGATCAACACGTCGAGAGAACCAAGGTTCGCCGCAAGGGCATCAATGGCATCCGCGTCACGCATTTCGAGCTGCGTATACGTGAACCGTGAGAGTTCTGTCTCGTAATCAGCCGCAGATGATCGAGTGCCAGTGACAGTCACAGAAGCGCCTGCATCAGCAAACGCTGTCGAGGCTGCGTATCCAATACCGCTTGTTCCGCCAGTGACGAGAACGCTTGTCCCTGTGAAATCGAATGAAACGCCGTTCATTGAGCACCTTCCATTGTGATCATGACCTTGCCGCAGTCTTTCGATCCCTCAAGGATCGCAAGTCCGTCACCGAATTCTTCCAGCGACAACTTGTGACTGATAACAGCCGACAAATCTCGACGGCCAAGGAGTTCAATAGCGTCTTCGAATCGTTCCGGATATTCCATAGAACCGCGCACGGTGAACTGTTTCATCAAAAGGTCTAAGAAATTGGTGGGGACGGGTCGGAAGTGCAACGCAACAATGACCAGGCGGCCGTCGACACGGCCCTTCTGTAAGACCTCGCCGATCACGCTGTCGGCGCCCGATGCTTCGATGAACACATCGGTTGCTGGCGTGGGTCCGAACATGAACGGCACCTCGCCGTGGATGCGCTTGAGCTCCGCCCATACATCGACCTCGGACGGGTTGAGCACATGGGATGCCCCCATCTCCTTGGCCAACTCAAGTCGTGCGGGGCTGAAATCAATGGCAACTACGTCGGTCACACCGCGATCGGCGAGTGTCGCCATCGCAAAGAGCCCGATGGGGCCGCAACCGAAAATGGCTACCTTCTCTCCCGGCTTGGCTTCCGATTGATTCACCGACTGCATGCCCACCGCCAACGGCTCGGCAAGTGCTGCGGTCGTGAGCGCCATGCCGTCGGGAACTTTGAACAGTCGCTTGCCGTTGGCTGCCTCGGGTACGTAAAGCAACGGCGTCAGCCCACCCTGTGCTCCTCCCGAACCCATCGGACCCTCTCCAACGTCTGATGGACAGACGACAACACGATCGCCAACTGCAATATCGGCAACCTCGCTTCCGACCCAATCGACGATGCCGGCCATTTCGTGACCGAGCGGAATCGGGTGCCCCGGTCCGAAGCCCATGTGCACATAGGTAACGTCGCTTCCGCAGATTCCGCAGGCAGCAATACGCACGAGGGCATCACGAGGGCCTGGTGTCGGTGCATCAATATCGTCGAGACGCCAGTCGTTCTCGCCATGCAACATGATCTGTTTCATTATGAAGTGACCTTTCTCCGTCGTGATCAAAAGCGGCGGGCTCTGTGATTCGTGGTCACAAGCACGTCCACCTCTTCGCGCTCTACTTCCCCCATCGAGGAAACGACCATATCGGAAAGGCAAGTCATGCGCGCCCAAGATGAAAGGGCGCATTTGTGAAGCGCCGCTCTTTCCTCAGGGCGTCAATCAGGGCGTCAATCAGGGAGTCGGTGAAGGCATTGGCGGTGTTGGTGCAGGAGTGTCCACTCTGAACCACGGGTTCTCGGCCCACGGGCTATTCACAACCCAAATGAAATCACCTATTCCGAAGAAGAGGAGAACGAGAAGCGTAAGGAATGCGATACCGAGTGGTATCCGGATCAGAAGCCACGCGGCGAGCAACACAATCGGTGCAAGAGCAGGAACAAACATCCGACTAAAGGTGTAATTACCCACACCAAAAAGACTTGCACCCAGAGACAACTTTGCGTTCGCCGCAAACATCAGGTACAGGCCCCAGGTTGAAACCCACGAGGCCACCAAGAAGACAAACATCCAGCGATCAATGACTCTGTTCGCTCGAGATTCATCACCCGAGTTATCAATTCCTGCAGCGGAGCCGGTGAGGCCGACATCCTCGTTCAAGGCCGTTCTCGTGCCACGTTCTTTCCACTCATCCCAAATCAGATAGGCGACTGACGCAATCGCCACCAAGAACACCGGCATCGCTTCGATTACACGAATCGGCATGGCACGGACGTTGGTTGGGATGGATGAGAACGTGAACTCACCCCCCGCATATCGGTTTTGATAACCCGTACTGAAAACCGACCCGTAGAAGGTGTCGTTGAACCACAACAGCATGCCTACGCACGCCAAAACCACAAAAACCCACACGAGGAATACGCGCTTCGGTAGACCCCATCGCGTTGAGATGCACGAAATCGCAGCGAACGCTAGAGCAATAGCAAGAACTGTGACGTTCGAATAGCGGACAAACGTCGCAAGCCCGAAGGAAAAGAATGCCAACGCTCCGATGCCCATGCGAAGTCGCAAGGTCTTCTCTACTGACAGAACGGACCACATGAGCAGACCTGTTCCACATGCCAGAAGCGATGTGTCAGTGAATGTCGGCATGCTCTCTCGCCACGCGAAAACCATTGACGCCGATGCTGAGCAGTACAGCGAAACGGAAAATGCAGCACCCCATCGCCCTATCCATCGCAGGGCGCCAAACCAGAGCCCAAGACAGCCGAGCGTTCCAAAGATGAGGGGAGTTATCCGAAGTCCACCGAATTTTTGGAAGATCACTGCAAGGTATGGATAGCCCGGATTCTTCTCACTTATCCATTGTCCGTCACCTAGCTGATGCCATTGCATAATTCCGCCGCCCAATGCAGTCTTCGACAACTTGATTGACAACTCCATGTACTGCTGAGTCGTCAGGTTTACGTTGCCATCGGCGAGCGCAGAAATAGATGCCCGATACGCGTAGGGATCTGGCTCAATCATCTTCGGCGACTGAGACAAGGCGACATTGCAGAGAACTACAAAACTGACAATCGCAATGAGCACCGGACCTCGCCGGACCAGCCACCAGTCCTGGTATGAAGAAGGGATTCCATTCACAGCAAACGTCCCCGGCTGGATTACCGTCGGAAAACCCTCTGGCTCACCACTCACAAGCTCATTCGAGTCATTCCGATGACTGGAGTCGACTGCTTCGCTCACGTCGAGCGAGAACCACGATTCCACCGCCACCCAGAAGCATGAAGTTTGCCCAGATGAGAAGGCTGGTCGTATTCGAACCCGTTACCGGAAGACCTGCTGCGCTCGTGCCATCGGATCCACTCATAGGCATCGCGATTGTTCCATCGGTCAGCACGTAAAAGTTCGATACGACCTCAACTGGATTGCCGAAGGGATTTATCCCCATCACCACGAACGAGTGCGCGCCTGACTCAAGATCGGCAGGCACGGTGAATTCGGCGTCGTATCCGCCGCTGATGTCTGTCGTACCCGAGGCGACCATCTGTGGTGTCGAATGAGCTTCAACTCGGAACGGTGAAACCGGCTTGAGTCCCTCACCAGTCATTCGCAGACGCAAATCTCCATGACGGATACTGCGTCCGTTGAGCTCTTCCATGCTTGACGCAACGGAACTCCCCAACGTGGTGGATGTTGACTGGTCGATCGTCGAAGTCGTAGTCGACAACGCTGTCGTCGAAGTCGAAGTCGGCAACGCTGTCGTCGAAGTCGAAGTCGACAACGCTGTCGTCGAAGTCGAAGTCGGCAACGCTGTCGTCGAAGTCGAAGTCGGCAA
>CAIPQK010000008.1 GCA_903867185.1 uncultured Candidatus Nemicrothrix sp.
ACGAGTCCGAATCGCCCAGAATCCCGCGACAGCGGCAAGAACCCAAAGAGACTCGGCGTATCCCCAAGCCAACACGAATGCACCAGGGAAGAGGCACACCATCCAGACGGCGCGGTTTGCGAGCTCTTTCGAGCCCCGCTCAAAAATCACCAAACGACGAATAGCCACGGCCAAGAGAAGCGACGCCACATTCGCAATGAGGATCAACGCGACGTCGGTTCTGCCGAGCGTGAGTACTGATACTGCACGTCCAAGTAACGGGAAGAGCGGAAAGAAGCGAAGCCCGTCTGGAGCAACAACGTTGTATCCGTGCGCAGCGATATCTCGATACCAGGTGCCATCCCAAGCGATCAGTCCCTCGGTTAGGACATTGGGTTTGTTGGCTGGGACGAGGTGTTCAGACGCGGCGTATGCGGTGATGAAACCAGCCGCTATCAACACACGCGTGGTCAACCAGGGAAGAGCGACTTCCCGAAGATCACCAAGAAGATCTCGTAGCTGAACCTTGACAGCCCTCATCATTGCGGCGGAGCAAATCGCGTAAGCGAGGCGTGCTCGAAGTACCGGTCGCCATCTTCTCCGAGCAGTTGCTGAGGTGTGCGCGCAGCGGAAAGCGCCGCGACGAGACCAGCGCATTTCCCTTCAAAGGTCTTATAGATATCGCTCCAGACGACATAAATCGTTCGAGTCGACCCTGCTTCCACTAGCAATCGATTCGCGAATGAGGCCGGATCTGAGGCGCGATTACGTTCCGCGTAGTCGACCCAATCCACAAACTGACCATTCCCGTAGGTTGGGTACGACACCAACGTGAGACCACTTGGCATCAAACGGACTCCAGCGGGACCAAGCTGATCGGGGCAGAAAACCGCGATGTCGTCCGGCTTCGCGGTCGTGGAGACGATCGCAGCCGCCTCTTTCAGCTGGGTCCGGTTGTAAACAACATTCCAGACTGCGCCAATAGAGAGGACCAGACACACGGTCGCTACGACGCCGAAACGGATCCACCGAGACGCAAAGCAACAGATGCCAGCCGCGACGATGACTGCGATGAACGGAAAAATGACAGCGGTGTAACGACTTGCGAACGCGCTGTGTGCAACTGCTGAAACTGCGCAACCGATGAAGAAGGTCGAGAATGCTATCCAGGCGACTCCCCTGAATTCACGGCGAGTCCTTAGATCGAGGGCCGTGGTTCTTCGATCGACAGCAAACCCGAAGATGCCCAAGACCAGTGCCATAGCGATGAGGAGGGCACCGAGGAATTGTTCCGCATAGTCACCACCCCCATAGTCGACAAGGGTCAGCGCTAAGGCGGCGGTTGGTCGCGATGCCTTCGCCCACGGCGTGCCGGTATGGGCTGACTGGTAGAGCATCGTCGGAAGCCACGGGACAAACGAGACTCCGGCAACACCGATCGCAAGAACGAGGCCAATCCACGGTCGACGGGCGGAACGGTCAGGTGCCTTCCAAATCTTCCAAAGACTCGTGAGACCAACCGCAACGAGGAGCCAGAGGCTCCAATAGTGCGTAGAGAGAAGCAATGAGCCGACTATCGCGATTCCGACAAAGCGAGGAAGGGTCGCCTTGCCTCGATCAATCACGTCGTCAATCAGTAGCCAGCCGATGACCACAAGGAATATGACGAGCGAGTACATGCGCGCTTCATCGGAATAGCGCACTGCAAACGGCGAAATAGCAACGACAGCAACGGCGATCCAACCCAAGGTGGGTCCACCTTTACGTTTCCCGACCATCCAAACCAGCGGGAGCGTCAGTAGCCCGAAGAAGCCGGAAAGACCACGGACCGAGATGTCACCAGAGCCGAAGATGCCAATCCAACCGTGCAACACGACGTAATAAAACGGTGGATGACCATCATGTTTCAGGTGCTCAACGAGCTGGCCGAGCGGGGCACTAGCAATATTTACCGAAAGAGCCTCGTCGAGCCACAGCGAGGAGCGGGTGACGAAACGGGTCACGATACCTAGTGCCACGGCCACGACAGCGAGAGCAATGATCTCTGGTCTCGCACGATTCTCGGTGCTCACCGCTGCTAGGCCATCTTTCTCGTCGTCCATGGCTCTGCAGAGTACCGCTGCTCTCTCCCTTGGAGAGCCACCCGGGTCAACACCAGCCGAGGATGCCTTCACTACACTTGCCCAGTCCCTCATTGCGAAAGTGGCCTGATGACGCCTCCCCCCGAAACCAGCGACAGACCACACCCAACGGTGGTGATTATCGGTGCAGGTCCCGCTGGACTCACGGCTGCGTTCGAACTCTCGAAGGCCGGCCGTACGAGCACCGTGCTTGAAGCTACCGACATGGTCGGAGGCATTTCTCGCACCGTCGAGCGCGATGGCTGGCGTTTTGATCTTGGTGGCCATCGGTTCTTCACCAAGGTTCAACCGGTCGAAGACCTTTGGCACGAAATTCTTCCCGATGAAGATTTCCTGATGCGACCGCGAATGAGCCGCATCTTTTACGACGGCAAGTACTTCGACTATCCACTCAAAGCTTCGAATGCTCTCAAGAACCTTGGAATCATCGAAGCAGTTCGCTGCGTTGCCTCCTATTTCTGGGCCCGCACCAAGGTGAGCCTGTCGAAACTCTTCGGGCGACATGCTCCAGAAACAAGCCTCCAAGACTGGATCACAAATCGTTTCGGCAAACGACTCTTCGATCATTTTTTTAAGACCTACAACGAAAAAGTATGGGGAGTTCCGGCGAGCGCCCTCCAGGCCGACTGGGCTGCGCAACGCATCAAGAACATGTCCCTCTGGAATGCCGGGATGAATGCCATTCTCGAGACGATCCCAAGCTGGGTTCCATTTGTCCACGCGGGTAAATCAACTGACATCACCTCATTGATCGAGGAATTTCAATACCCCAAATACGGTCCTGGGATGATGTGGGAAGCCGCACGGGACAAAGTCGTCGCTGCTGGCTCAACCGTTCTGATGGAGCAGAAGGTCACACGAATAGAGCATCGGGATGGTCGAGCGATTTCGGTCACAACAACGAGTGCGAGCGGGACGAAATCATTCGAATGTGACGAGATCATCTCCTCGATGCCGATGTCGTCGCTTCTGAAAGCGATGGATCCGCCACCCCCTGCAGATGTGCTGTTTGCGGCCAATGATCTGCGTTATCGAGATTTCCTCACCGTTGCTCTCGTTGTCCCTGAGAGCGTCGGGTTTCCCGACAATTGGATCTACATCCACTCTCCTGCAGTGATCGTCGGTCGAATTCAAAACTTCGGATCTTGGTCCCCCTTCATGGTGAAAGAAGGCCGAACCTGTCTCGGGCTTGAATACTTCGTTTTCGAAGGCGACAAGATTTGGAACACCTCCGACGAGGACCTTGTTGCACTCGCCACTCGCGAACTTGAGTCCATTGGTCTCATTGAGTCCGGTCGAGTCGAGGCTGGTTATGTCGTTCGCGTCCCCAAGGCCTATCCGTTCTACGACGAGCGTTACAAGGCCAACGTTCAAACGCTTCGAGAGTGGCTTGAGGATTGCGCACCGAACGTCCATCCCGTTGGTCGAAACGGCATGCATCGCTACAACAACCAAGACCATTCGATGTACACCGCGATGCTCACTGTAGAAAATATCGTGAAGGAATCTTCCCATGACGTGTGGGAAGTCAATGTCGACGAGGAATACCACGAGGAGAAGGCCCCCGCCTCTGGCGCCGGCACTGGTCGAGACGCTCCAGTCATCGAACGTGACGCGTTCGAACGTGATCACCCCGTCCATCTACCGCCGTCCTGACCATCGGATGAGCCCCGCAGCTTCAGTCAACGACATCGCAGCACTCGCTAAGAGTGCAGGGATTGAGCGTGTTCATGTTCTTGCATGGCGTGACCTCGTTGATATCGAAGCAGGCGGGTCTGAGCTGCACGCCGCGAGAGTGTTGTCGCTTTGGTCAGAAGCCGGGCTTGAGGTTTCAATGCGGACCTCGTATGCGCAAGGCCACCCGTACGAAGGCACTCGCGATGGCTACCGAATCGTTCGCAAGCACGGGCGTTTTATGGTCTTCCCGACGACTGTCATCAGCGAGGTTCTGGGCAGTCTCGGACCTCGAGATGCAATTGTCGAGATCTGGAACGGTGTTCCTTTCCTCACCCCCCTTTGGGCACGAGGCCCACGTTCCACTTGGATTCATCACGTCCATCGCGACATGTGGGAAATTGTTCTTGAGCCCGGCTTGGCGAAGGCGGGGAAATTCTTCGAACATCGACTCGCGCCTCCGCTTTACCGTCGCACAAAGATCGTTACGCTTTCGGAATCAAGCCGGTCGGAAATCATCGACTATCTGAGACTCCCCGCGGCCAACGTGCGTGTCGTTCCACCTGGCATCGACGAGCAGTTCCATCCAAGCGGTGAAAAATCATCAGTTCCGCTCGTTGTTTCTGTGGGACGTTTCATGCCTTCAAAGAGGTTCGATGACCTCATCAACTCGATGGTTGAGGTTCGGCGGTTGGTTCCTGACGTTGAGCTCGTCATCGTCGGCGACGGCTACGAGCGTCCCGCACTAGAGGCGCAGATCGCCGCATTCGACGCACAGTCGTGGATACGTCTCGCTGGTCGCGTCTCAGACGAGGAACTTCTCTCGCTCTATCGACGCGCATGGGTTGTCGCTAGTGCGTCAATCGCTGAGGGATGGGGTATGACCCTCACTGAGGCCGCCGGCTGTGGGACACCTTCTGTGGCTACCGATATTGCCGGCCATCGCGACTCAGTCGCTCCGAATCTGTCAGGTCTTCTCGCGGGTTCCTCTCGTCAACTCACCGAGTCCCTGGTCGCGGTACTCACCGACCAAACCCTGCGTGATCGACTCTCCGCAGGAGCGCTCCAGCACGCTGCAACGCTCACGTGGGCAGCCACCGCGTTAGGGACGTTCACTCCCCTTGCAGAAGACGCCCTTCGCCGCCATAAGGGCCACGTGTAATGGCTCCGCCAGTCGTTCTTGTGCCCGGCTTCGCGACATCTGCGTCGAGAACTTGGGGTGACAATGGTTGGATCGATCTGCTGGCGGACATCGGCCGTAACGCCTTCGCACTCGACGTCCTTGGCTCCGGCTCCTGCGACAAGCCTCACGACCCTGCAGCGTATGCAGCGTTCGAACAACACCTGCTCGACCGTTTCCCTTCGGAACCAGTCGACGCAATCGGATTCTCGCTGGGTGCGCGAACGCTCCTCACTTTGGCCGCCCTGCATCCAGATCGGTTCAACTCACTTATCGTCGCCGGCGTCGGCCGGAACCTCTTCGAACGCGATGGCACAGGCGAGTCGATTGCATCAGCCATCGACGGGACCGGCGATAGCGACGACCCGACTGTTCGCTATTTCGTGCAACTGGCAGAAGCCCCCGACCAGGATCCCCTTGCCCTCGCCGCATTCATGCGTCGGCCTTCCGCTGTCGCCATCACACCTGAACTTTTAGGCGCGATCACCTGCCCTGTCCTTGTTGTTCTAGGCGACAAAGACTTTGCCGGTCCGGCCGATCCGCTCATGGACGCTCTGCCCGGATCACGCCTCGTCACGCTCCGAAACGTCGATCACTTCGCCACGCCCAAGGATTTCGGCTTCATAGACGCTGCCCTCAGCTTCCTCTCAACGGACGACTGAGCGCTCGCCCGTCAACTGTCACGCTCACAGATCTTCGTCGGTCCCCAATTGGGCACCGGAAGGCCAGCAATTCCCGGTGTCTGGGGAAATCCGAACTAACTTCTTGACGCGGAAGTGATATTTCGCAGGCACGGGAACTTTCACCCGGGCTCACCCAACACAAGGAGCGTCCATGAGCGACACATCCCAGGGTCCGGGCTGGTGGCAAGCCTCGGACGGTAAGTGGTATCCCCCGGAGCAGGCTCCCGGAGCTGCACCTCAGCCTTCGAGCGGTCGACTTGATATCGGAGCTGCTCTTTCATACGGATGGGAGAAATTCGTTGCCAACCTGGGCACGATGATCCTCATCGTCGCCATCTTCTTCGGTGTGCAGTTGGTCTTCAACATCATCGTGCAATTTCTCCGGCCGAACGGACTCGTAACCGGCCTGCTCGTTACGGGCGTCGTCATCGCGATCGCGGTCTTCGTCGGCTTTATGATCGAAGCTGGGCTCATACGTGCTGCACTTGCAATAACTGAAGGTCGACCTCCAGAAGCAAGCATGATGTTCTCCACCGAGCGACTTGTTCCATTCGCAATCGGTGCAGTCATCGTTGCCCTCTTGTCGTTCGTCGGCATTTTGGTGTGCTGCATCGGTTACGTCGTAGTTCGATTGTTCCTTCTGTTCTGGGGCTTTTACGTCCTCGACCCCAAGCGCAACGATGAACCAGTCGACGCAATCAAGAATTCCTTCAACCTTGTAAGCAAGAACGCTGGCGATGTCCTCGTCTTCGCGATCGTTGTCGTTGTCATCAATATCGTGACGTGTGGCCTGGCAATCGGTGTTACCGAAATCGCTACTGGCTATGCGTATAAGCAGCTCAATGGCGATCCCATCGCTGCTTGATCTACATCTCGCGTTTCAAAAGGCCCCTGTCTCCGACAGGGGCCTTTTCGCGTCCAGCGAACAACCGCAATTAGCGAAGTGGCGCCGCAAAGGTGTCGATCGGAGCCGGAAGTGTGGTGCTTCCGGTCAACCATGTGTCGACGGATGCGGCAACCGAACGTCCTTCGGCGATAGCCCAGACGATGAGGCTCTGACCGCGCCCCATATCGCCGGCAACGAAAACGCCTTCGACGTTGGTAGCCCAATTGTCGTCGCGAGCGACGTTGCCCCGCTGATCGATGGCGACACCGAGTTGGTCAATCAAGCCGCCTTGTTCCGGTCCAACGAACCCCATGGACAGAAAAACAAGTTCACATGGAAGCTCGAATTCGGAGCCTTCAACGGCTTCGAAAGACGGCCGTCCATCGACGACTGCGGAAACCACTTCGACAGCGCGGAGCCCGCGTAGGTTTCCCTGATCGTCGCCGAGGAATTCGAGCGTATTCACGGCGTAGACCCGCTCGCCGCCCTCTTCGTGTGCTGACGAGGTGCGATAGACAATCGGCCAGGTCGGCCACGGGTTCTCACTCGGTCGGGAGTCGCCCGGTCGAGGCATGATCTCAAACTGGTGCACAGAGGTAGCGCCCTGACGGTGAGAGGTGCCAAGACAATCAGCACCAGTATCGCCACCACCAATAATCACGACCCTCTTCCCTTCGGCATGGATCGGGCTGCGGTCGATATCGCCTTCTTGGACACGATTGGCCAACGGGAGAAATTCCATTGCCTGGTGAATACCTTTGAGCTCGCGTCCGGGGATCGAAAGATCCCGCGCCGCCGTAGCTCCGCCAGCGAGCACCACCGCATCGAACTCGGAGCGGAGCTGCTCGCCCGTGATGTCGACACCGACGTTGCTATTGCACCTGAATTCGACGCCTTCGGCCTCGAGTTGGGCGAGCCGCCGATCGAGATGGCTCTTCTCCATCTTAAATTCTGGGATGCCGTATCGGAGGAGCCCACCAGGTCGGTCAGCCCGCTCGAACACCACAACCTCGTGACCGGCTCGAGCCAATTGCTGAGCCGTTGTTAGGCCAGCAGGGCCGGACCCAATCACTGCGATTCGTTTGCCGGTGCGCACTGTTGGGAGTTGGGGTTCAATCCACCCTTCGGACCAAGCTCGGTCGATGATCTCGACCTCAACCTGCTTGATTGTTACAGGGTCCTGATTAATGCCAACGACGCAAGCGGCTTCACATGGGGCAGGACACAGCCGCCCCGTGAATTCTGGAAAGTTGTTTGTCGCGTGGAGCCGATCAATGGCGTCTCGCCAACGATCGTGGAACACGAGATCGTTCCAATCGGGAATCAGATTTCCGAGAGGGCAGCCGTTATTGCAGAACGGGATGCCACAATCCATGCATCGGCTTGCCTGTTCACGAACCTTTGCGATCGGGAAGTCTTCATAGACCTCTCGCCAATCACGAAGGCGTACTGGAACCTCTCGCCTCGAAGGAAGCTCACGATCGTGTTTCAGAAATCCACTTGAATCACCCATGTCGATCCTCCTTATCCTCTCGCCGCGGCCATGACAGCATCAATCGGGTCGGTACCATCCGCGAGCGCCTTGCGTTCAGCCTCAAGTACTCGTTTGAAATCCTTCGGAATGACTTTCACGAACTTCGATCCGACGTCTGACCAGGAATCCAACATCTTTTCTGCAACGACTGAGCCCGTCTCGCGACGATGCGCTTCGATGCGGTCTCGAAGCCATTCAAGATCATCAGCGTCGAGTTGATCGATATCGATCATCTCAGGATTCACTCGGAGGAGGAACGTGCTGTCTGGGTCGTAGACAAACGCGAGGCCACCGGACATTCCTGCTCCGAAGTTTCGACCGGTAGGACCGAGGACGACGACCCTTCCGCCGGTCATGTATTCGCAGCCGTGGTCACCCACTCCTTCGACGACAGCAACCGCTCCGCTGTTTCGGACGCAGAACCGTTCGCCGACAATTCCGCGAAGGAACATTTCGCCTTGGGTGGCTCCATAGAGAACAACGTTGCCAGCGATGATGTTGTCCTCGGCAGCAAATGTCGCACTCTTCGAAGGTCGAACGATGATCCGACCACCAGACAAACCTTTGCCGGTGTAATCGTTGGCATCGCCTTCGAGTTTCAGCGTTATGCCCTTTGGCAAAAACGCTCCGAAACTTTGACCGGCTGAACCCTCGAATGCGATTGTGATCGTGTCGTCAGGGAGTCCCTCACCACCGAAGCGGCGTGTGAGTTCTGCGCCCAACATCGTTCCTACGGTCCGATTGACGTTGCGGATCGGTGAGGCAATCTCGACTCGCTCACGTCGATCGAGCGCCGGTGCAGACTGGCGGATCAATTCGTTGTCGAGAGCTAGATCAAGACCGTGGTCTTGGTTCTCCGTGCAACGTCGACTCGCGCCTTCGGCAATCTCAGGGAGATAAAGGATCGGCGAAAGATCAAGGCCAGACGCCTTCCAGTGCTCAACAGCCTGAACAGCGTCGATCAGTTCAACCTGTCCGATTGCTTCATCGAGTGTGCGGAAACCCAGTTCTGCAAGAAGTTCCCGCACCTCCTCGGCGATGAATTCGAAGAAATTCACGACGAATTCGGGCTTGCCGGAGAATCGAGCGCGCAACTCGGGGTTTTGGGTAGCCACACCAACTGGGCATGTATCGAGGTGGCAAACGCGCATCATGATGCAACCCGAGACAACCAGAGGTGCAGTTGCAAATCCAAACTCTTCGGCCCCGAGGAGCGCGGCAACGATGACGTCTCGACCTGTCTTGAGCTGCCCGTCTACCTGCACAACGATTCGATCTCGCAGGTTATTCAGCAACAACGTCTGTTGAGTTTCTGCGAGTCCGAGTTCCCAAGGTCCGCCAGCATGTTTCAGCGATGTAAGCGGTGAAGCGCCCGTGCCTCCGTCGTGGCCGGAGATGAGGACTACGTCGGCATGAGCTTTCGAGACGCCGGCTGCAACAGTTCCAACGCCGACCTCCGACACAAGCTTCACGTGCACACGTGCTTCGTTATTCGCGTTCTTGAGGTCGTGAATGAGTTGCGCTAGATCCTCAATTGAATAGATGTCATGGTGAGGCGGAGGTGAAATCAGCCCCACGCCTGGGGTGGAATGACGAGTCTTCGCAACCCACGGGTACACCTTGTGTCCCGGGAGTTGACCGCCTTCGCCTGGCTTTGCACCCTGTGCCATTTTGATCTGAAGATCATCGGCATTGACGAGATACTCGCTCGTCACGCCAAATCGACCGGAAGCAACTTGCTTGATGGCCGAACGCTTTGAATCGCCGTTCGCCATTGGGATGAAACGCTCAGCGTCTTCTCCACCTTCGCCGGTATTGGACTTACCGCCGATTCGGTTCATGGCGATCGCCAAATTTTCATGGGCTTCGGCAGAAATCGAACCGTAGGACATAGCTCCCGTTGAGAACCGCTTCACGATTTCGGAAACTGGTTCGACCTCGTCGATGGGAACCGAGGGTCGCGCGTTGACGTTGAGTTCAAACAGCCCACGAAGAGTCGCAAGATTCTTCGACTGGTCGTTGACTCGCGCGGTGTATTCCTTGAAAACGTCGTATCGACCCGAACGGGTTGAATGCTGGAGTTTGTAAACGGTTTCGGGGTTGAAGAGGTGGTACTCGCCTTCGCGGCGCCATTGGTATTCGCCACCGGCCTCGAGAGACCTGTGGGCCCGTTCTGTTGGGTTCACGGGATGCGCCAAACTGTGACGAGTAGCAACCTCTTGCGCAATTTCATTGAGACCAATGCCACCGAGACGACTCACGGTGCCGCTGAAATACTCGTCGACAACTTCTTGTGCGAGACCAATGGCCTCGAAGATCTGGGCACCGGTGTAGGAGGCGACAGTCGAGATCCCCATCTTCGACATGACCTTCAAAACGCCTTTGCTTGACGACTTGATGTAGTTGGAGATCGCCTTGATTGGATCGTTCATCTCGCTTCGCCCCTCGGCGATGAGATCTTCAATCGTCTCAAAGGCGAGGTAAGGATTGATTGCTGCAGCGCCATAGCCAATGAGGAGGCACATGTGGTGTACCTCGCGAGCGTCTCCGGCCTCGACGATAAGTCCAACCCGGGTGCGTGTCTTTTGGCGGATGAGATGATGATGAACAGCACTAGTGAAAAGAAGTGATGGGATCGGCGCCATTTCAGCATCGGATCCCCGATCCGACAGCACGAGCATGGTTGCTCCGGCTTCGATCGCGTCGGTTGCTAAGCGACGAACATTCGCCAATGCCTTTTCGAGTCCCTCTCCCCCAGCAGCAACTGGATAGAGACAAGGGATCACAACACTTCGAAAATCAGATGCACCTTCGTTGTCAGCGATGTGCACCAGAGTACGAAGTTCGTTGTTGTCGAGAATTGGGCGCTCAATCACGATCTGTCGACATGAGGACGGCTGAGGATTGAGGAGGTTTCCTTCAGGACCCAACGTGCCACTGATCGCGGTGACAAGTTCTTCTCGGATTGCGTCAAGCGGCGGGTTGGTCACCTGCGCAAAAAGCTGAGCGAAATAATCGAACAAAAGACGCGAACGCGACGACAGAACAGCGATAGGCGTATCGGTTCCCATTGAACCAATCGGCTCAAGTCCGTTTTTCGACATGGGCTCCAAGATGAGCTTCATCTCTTCGTAGGTGTAACCGAAAAGTTGCTGCCGCTTCACTACAGAATCATGCGGCATCAACGTGTGTGCTTGTGAAGCAAGTGAGTGAAGCTCGATCTGATTCGCTGCGAGCCAATCGCCATAGGGATGGCGTTCGGCAAGATGTGTCTTGATTTCTTCGTCGTCGATGATTCGACCTTGCTCGGTATCGACAAGGAACATGCGACCAGGTCGCAAGCGGCCCTTCTGTACGACGCGTGCAGGGTCAATGTCGATAACGCCAACTTCGGACGCCATGATCACGAGGTCGTCAGTCGTTACCCAATAACGAGACGGTCGGAGACCATTGCGGTCGAGAACGGCACCAATCACCGTGCCATCGGTAAATGCAATAGAAGCTGGCCCATCCCATGGCTCCATGAGAGACGCGTGGTAGCGGTAGAAGTCGCGTTTCGCTCGCGGCATCGATGGCTGATGCTCCCAAGCTTCGGGAACCATCATGAGAACTGCATGTGGGAGGTCGTAGCCGCCCATATGAAGGAGCTCGAGTACTTCATCGAACGTCGCCGAATCGGAAGCCTCGGGGGTACAGATGGGGAAGATACGTTCGAGATCGCCAGGAAGAAGCTCGGAGTGCAGCAACGCTTCGCGTGCGCGCATCCAATTGCGGTTTCCTTGCACCGTATTGATCTCGCCGTTGTGAGCGATATATCGGAAGGGGTGAGCCAGCGGCCACGACGGGAAGGTGTTCGTTGAGAAACGTGAGTGAACAAGCGCAAGTGCAGATTCGACACGGGGATCATTGAGATCGGTAAAGAACGCACCAAGCTGCGTTGTCGTCAACATTCCCTTGTAGATGAAGGTGCGGCTGGAAAGCGAAGGGAAGTACACGCCTCCATCGCTGAGGGAGCCGAGTTCGACTTCCGCACGCTTACGAGCGAGATAGACCCGCCGATCAAGGGTGAGTCCATGAAGCCCTTCGCCCACGATGAACGGCTGAAAGAAGGAAGGTTCGACTCCCTTCGCCTGTGACCCGATCATCGAATCGTCGACTGGGACCTCTCTCCAGCCGAGGACATTCAGACCCTCATCGAGAAAAATTGACTCGATCGATGACCGAACAGCGGCCGCTGCTGTTGCCTCTGCTGGCAGAAAGGCGAGTCCTGTGGCGTAGTCGCCTTCGGGTGGAAGATCGAAGGGCACAACGGAGCGAAAGAACTTGTCTGGAATCTGCAGGAGGATGCCGGCGCCATCGCCAGTGTTCACCTCGGAACCAGCTGCCCCGCGATGATCCATATTGCAAAGTGCACCAAGACCATGGCGCACAATCTGATGACTGCGCTCACCTTTCATATGCACGACGAAATTGACGCCACAGGCGTCATGTTCGAATCGGGGGTCGTAAAGACCCTGTGCATTTGGGAGCCCGGAGGGGCGAAGAGTTGTCATACGTCTTCCTGCGTTGCGTGGACCGGCAGAACCAACCCAATGGGCTGAGGACTGTGGTGTTGACACGCTCACGATGGGGACGACGCTGGCCCCTGAGCGGAGATGAAATCGTACACGGAGATTGTGAGGATTCTCCCGTCGACGGCCAGATCGGTTTCTAAGCACCGGACACCCCCAGATCCGCCCCGGTAGGGTCTGAAACGTGCAAAGGCCTGATCAGGATCCCGGGAGCCATATCGGCGACCTCGCAATGTTCATCGAGGGATCACCGTCGCCGTTTCACGCCGTAGCGATGACCTCAGAGCGCCTTGAGCGACTTGGCTTCGTCGGAATTGAGGAATCCACAACCTGGCCACCTGAGCCCGGCAGATACTTCCTGCGTCGCGGCGGAGCCCTCGTGGCATGGTCAACTGCCGACGGGGCGAACCCACGCTCCGGATTCCGAATCATCGGCGCCCATACCGACTCGCCAAATCTCCGATTGCGGCCTCGCCCCGACCACGGTTCAGCGGGTATGGCACAACTTGGAGTTGAAATCTACGGCGGCGTTCTTCTCAATTCTTGGCTCGACCGCGACTTGGGCCTCTCAGGTCGAGTCTCACTGCGCGGGGTGAATGGAGTAACCGAGACCCGACTCCTCCACGTCAATGAACCGCTCCTGCGGGTTCCTCAGTTGGCGATCCACCTTGATCGATCAGTCACGATCGACGGTCTCCGGCTCGATCCGCAGCGTCATCTGCAACCGGTGTGGAGTTCCGCCCCGGGCGAAGTCCCCCTCTTTCGGGAGTGGCTCGCCCAGCAGTTAGAGGTCTCATCCTCAGCGATCGGAGCATGGGATCTCATGACTCATGACCTGACCCCGCCAACCCGGCTCGGAGTCGATGGTTCGATGTTCGCCTCTGGCCGACTCGACAATTTGCTCTCCTGCCATGCCGGTCTTGTCGCTCTCGAGAACAGTTGTGCCGAAGGCTTCACGTCCGTGCCGGTCCTGTGCCTCTTCGATCACGAAGAAGTAGGAAGTGAAACAGCAAGCGGCGCTGCCGGACAGCTACTCCCGGCGACCTTAGAAAGGATCTGCCTCGCATCGGGCCTGACCCGAGATGAATGGTTCGCATCCCTCGCTGCGTCGATCTGCGTCTCTGCAGATGGAGCACACGCGACCCACCCGAACTGGCCCGAGCGCCACGAACCAGACCATCTCGTGCTGCTTGATGGAGGACCAGTACTGAAATGGAACGCCAATGCTCGTTATGGCACTGACGCACCAGGGGCAGGGCACATCCTTGAACTCGCCAAGCAACTTGAGATACCGATGCAGACTTTCGTCTCCCGCAACGACTTGCCGTGCGGAACAACGATCGGTCCGATCACCTCCGCGCAATTGGGAATCACGACGATCGATATCGGAGTGGCTCAACTTTCGATGCACTCTGCGCGTGAGTTAACCGGCGTCGTTGACCCCGCAAGATTCGCGACACTCCTTGCCAAGTTTCTGAACAGCCCGACATTGTTGGGTGCGCATTGAACCTTCTCGATGCGATTGCGCTCTTAGGAGCAACTCCGGAATCCTCACCGGAACTCGTTCGAGCCAACTACCACGAGCTGATGCGCCAGCATCATCCGGATGTCGCGAGTCTCAACTCGACATCAACCAGTGTCTCTCTCGATCCGGCAATTCTGACCCAGGCCTATGCAGTATTCGTCGCTGAGTTCAGCAAGGCCGAGGCCCAATTCGCTTCGAACACTGATCTTCGGCAGAAGTCAGATCCGCAGATCAGACACTCAATTCCAACGGTGGAGGCCAACCACGATGGCGACACCATCTGGATCGACGCCCCGCCCGATGAGGCCTACCAACGCCTCCTCGATGCAGCCGCTTGTCTCGGCGGAATCGGTCATGTCGACCGCGCTCACGAACTTCTTGAGGTGATCGTTCGGTTCGAGGATGGCCCCTCATGCTCGGTACTCATGACGCTGCAGGGCCGAGCGTATGGAACGGATGTCTTCTGTGAGATCGAGTCGATCGAAGCTCTCCCCGCTCCCCCACTCGCACCGGTCCTCGACGAGCTCGTCTCTCTTCTGAAATCGCCGCCCAAAGCATCCGCGCTCTAGTCATCCGGCGAAGCGAAAATGACAGCTGGTCACTAGGGAAGGAGTCGAGTTCGTGGCAGTTACCAGTCAATCCTGGATGCTTGACGCGATCGCCTTCCACCACGATTTTGAGGACCGCCTTCGTGGACCAGAGGGCCTCGTAGCGGTGAGAGATCGTGCCGTGCAACTTTGGGATGGTGTCGACCCAGTTGTCCATGACTACCTCGCAACACTTGTTGTTTCTTCGCCAGAGGATTGGTACCGGGCCTGCGAGGACACGTATCTCGTCGATTGGTACCGCGTGCTCATGGCGCCTTGGCTCACTCCAACACGGTCGATTCAATTTCCCGACGCACTCAGGCGTGGTCTACCGCTGCTCGGCTGGCATGCAACCGAGTCCCGGCGCCTCTCCCGCGGACGCGAGTTGCTCACACTTGCTGAACGACATCTCGACGGCCACACATTTGATCAACTCCTGAGCCGCTTCGGTTGGGGACATAAAGGTTGGCTCGATATCGACGACGTCACCGGAGCTATCACCAGGCTTCGACGTCTCGACCCCCAACAATTTCGCCGGTACCCCGATCTCGTCAGCATCGTCGAGAACGCTTTTGAAGTCTTTGAATCCGCTGCGACAAAGCCGGATCATGTGCTTCTCACCGTTGCTGATTGAGTCAATATTGATCAGGCACGACACCGTTGCGCACCCACGTGCCGAGCGCGCCTTAACAGAAGTTACGAACTCAGCGCACTGATCACCGCTGCCGATGATGACTGCAACTCGAGTACGTCTGCCCCTCCTGTAGTTCGACGAGGCGTCACGGGGAGAGCCACCGGTTCCGGCGAAGCGTCCTTCATGGTCCAGGCCAGGCCGAGCGCATCGAAATATCCGAACGTGGTGTCTCGCTTCATTCCTGATCCCAACGAGCCAGGGAGATCCAATAGGTGTACTGGATTGCGTTCACCAGCGACTTTGTGCATCAAAGCAGTAAGGAATGCTCGTTGCCGTTCTGTTCTGCCAATATCGGCGGTTCCGTCAACACGCCATTTCCCATCGACCAATTCCTCGTAGTAGCGGCTGCGAACGTAGGCAAGTGCCTGAGTTCCGTTGAGATGAGTGCGGCCCGCTTTCGGAATGGACAACCCCGAATGATCGTCTTTTGCCGGAAAGGGAACATCAATCGTGATGCCGTCAACGGAGTCGACAAGATTTCCAAAACTCACAAAATTGATTTCTAGATAGTGATCAACAGGGATCCCGATCCCCTCCACCGCTTTGATGAGATCCGAAGGACCGTTCGCGAACGTTGCATTAATTCGCCCCTTCTGACCTGTCGCCGGATCAGTCACCCATAAATCCCGAGGGACGGACGCGAGTTGGGTTGTTCCGCTTTCAACGTGGAGCACCATGATCGTGTCGGTCCGAGCACCGGAAACCGCTTCGGAGAGGAACGCGCCCGCATTCGGATCGTTGGCTGAAATCCCAGAGCGAGAATCAGTGCCGACGATCAAGTAATTGGTGCCATGGCGAGAACCGCGAGGACTCAAGACGGAAGCAACGTTTACGGTTGGAAGACGAGAGAACTGCCACCATCCGAACATGAAGGCACTGGCCGGAAGTACAACCAGTAGCGCCAAACAAACGACAATCACTGTCCGCAAACGAGGGCGGAATCTGCGCCGCGACTTCGCATCAGCGGGAGCTGAGCGAGAGCGGCCGTTCGGTCCCATTGGAACATCTAAATTGCCTCGCTCGTCCAAAGGTCTCGAACTGCGGCCAATGATGGGTCGAGCCGCACTACCCGCTGTTGGGCCTCTCTCTTTTTGTTCCTCGCTCGAGGACCGTCCGAGAATCCGACGTCCGGAACCATCGCGATCAGCCATCCAGATCGCAATCCCCGTCGAGGTCCATACGTGAATCGTACGAGGGTCATCGATACAGGTGGGGTTCACCCGGCGGAGGACCTCCCTCCCCGCCATCACTATCCTTCAGCGAGTGAGCGACGAAGTAGTCATAGTGGGAGCAGGCATGGCGGGATTGGCGTGCGCTCGCACCCTGTCCGCCGCGGGACTTAGCGTTCGTGTGCTCGAAGCTTCAGATGGGGTCGGCGGCCGAGTTCGCAGCGACGTGGTCGACGGCTTCCGACTTGATCGAGGCTTTCAAATTCTTCTCACGGCGTATCCAGAACTTTCTCGCTGGTTCGACATGGACGACCTTCAACTCCGCAGATTTCAAGCAGGAGCAACAATCTGGACCGGGACCAGGTTCACGACGATCGGCGACCCACTTCGAAGCCCCAGAGACCTGCCGTCGACCATAACTTCTTCTGTCGGTTCTCTCGCCGACAAGCTTCGTCTTCTCAAACTGATCGCGTCCGTCCGACGAGGGTCTGTCTCCCAAATCCTCCGCCGCTCCGACATGTCCACCGAGGCGAAGATCGCTCAACTGGGTTTCTCGGAACGATTTATCAAACAGTTCCTGCAACCCCTCTTTAGTGGAATTCAACTCGATCCAGAACTTGAGGTGTCATCGCGAAGGTTCGAAGTCATCTTCCGCATGCTTTCCGTTGGCGATAGCGCCGTCCCGGCGATGGGTATGGGTTCACTGAGCGAACTGATGGCGAACCAGCTCCCAGCCGGAGTCGTGCAGTGCAATCGAAAAGTTGCTGAACTGGATGGCACTTCAGTCCTCCTCGTTGATGGAGAGCGCATCAGTTCACGAGTTGTCGTGGTCGCAACGCAAGGACCGACTGCATCGGATCTTCTGAAATTGCCCGATCCAGGCTCACGTCCGGTTGCCGCAATTTGGTTCGATTCGTCGAGTGATCCGCTGCGCAACAAGAAAATTCTTCTTGACGGTGCCCAATCTGGACCCATGAAGAACATGGCAGTCTTGAGCGAGGTCGCTCCCGAATACGCCCCCGCTGGCCGCTCGCTTTGTGTGGCAGCGGTTCCTGGCCCCGCCGCACTGATGCCCGATCTTGAGTCGTCTGTTCGAACGCAACTGAAGCAGTGGCATCCTGGGTCAAGTTCGTGGGAGACGCTGCGCGTCGATGTCATCGCTCATGGTCAGCCGCTGCAACTGCCGCCGCTCGATCCTCGCCGAACCGTGCGGGTCGGTGCTGGTCGCTACGTCTGTGGCGATCATCGCGACACGGCTTCGCTTCAGGGAGCACTGTTCTCTGGGCGTCGTGCTGCTGCAGCAGTTCTTGCCGATCTTCAAGACCGCTCCGATAGCTAACAGTCAGATCCCTTCGAGGGCTTCCACTCTGCCGGAATCGATTGCCGCACGCAGTTCAGCATGATCACGTTCGGTTTGATCCGCATAGTCCTTTGAGAACGACACAATCGCTTTGTCGAATGCGTCGCTCGCTCCCAAGTACGCGCTGATCGCAATCGGATCGCCGGTACGGGCATGAGCTCGAGCCAACGTGAGCCCACAAACTCCCGCGTAACTCCCGAGCATTGATGGCGACATCGTCGAAACGACCGCCGAACCCTTCATGTCACGCAATTGACGGATGTAATAGTGCCGCTCGCGAAATTTGGTCCAGCCAAGAAACATGTCGCTCGCTGCCTGCATAAGCCTCTGACCAACAACAACTCGCTCTCCATGCGTGGCATACGCACTCGCCCCGAGCCATGGTTCCATCACCGAGCGATTTGCCTCCTTGATCTGCAGGAATAACGGATCGTCGTCCTCCCGATCAGCGGTGCAGAGCGCAATCCAACAATGTGTTCCGACGCTTCCGACACCAACCACTTTTCGAGCGATATCAATAATTTCGAACCGCTCTAGGAGCAGACGCCGATCTTCTTGGAGCGTTTCCTTGTATCGATCTAACACCATATGAACTGCGTGGTAGGTCGTGAGTTCCGGAAGGTGTTCAACGATCGGAGGATTGTCGACAATTCGGCGATGTCCGTCGATCACTTCGGTCAACTTGTCGAGCGCCTGCAGCGTGGTATGTCGGCGAGCGCGTTCTACAAATTTCAACGATCGCTTCTGCTCCTCAGTCGTCGGCAACATCGGAAGAATCTTGTCGATTTCGATCTTCGAATACCAGACGTCCAGTTGCGACTGATCGGCCAGCATTGCCATCCAAATGCGATACGCAGCGACGGACTGGAGTGTCGCAGAGGTGGCTTCCTCTGCGCTGAATCCATTATCCCTGGCAGCGAGCTCGACGCTCGCCGCAAGCCTTTTGACGTCCCACTCCCATGGACCGGGAAGTGTTTCATCGAAGTCGTTGACATCGAACAAAAGGTTGCG
>CAIPQK010000009.1 GCA_903867185.1 uncultured Candidatus Nemicrothrix sp.
GGCCCGAATAAACGAGCATGGCGTTCGTCTCTTTGGGAACAACGTTGCCCTTGCCAAGTTTGGCGTCGACCACCCGGGCGAACTTGAACTCGCAGTCGGACCGCGTCTTCAGGTCGGTCGGTGAAAAGTACGTCTCGGTCTGGTGAATCTGGACCACGTTGCCCTCCTACCCCCAACCCGGGGGCGGGAGTTCTTCAAAACGAACCCTGTCGCGGGATTCGTCGGTCATCTCGATCCAGACCGGATGATCCGAAGTGGGGGCAAAGTCGGAACTGGTGAACTCGCGAATGAGCTCGTCGTAGATGCGGTTGGCGTCGCGCTCGCGCAGGTTCTCGTGCTTCACTTCTTCGCCACTCACCCAGCGCACACGAACCGCGAACTGCGGGCGATACGCGGGGGAGATCTCGGTCCGATCGGGCGAAATCTCGAGAGACTCTGCCCGGGAGAATGCACGTTCGAGCGATAACTCTCGACTACTCCGCCGCTGCGAACGCAGCGATTGATAGAAGTCCATCGCTTCCTTTTCGCCCAGGCCCTGCTGTTTCATCAGGGCGAGGATGCGCTCAAATTCGAGACTCCGCGGACGACTACTCTTGCGCTCTTCGCTGAGCTTGCTGCGTGAGGACGGTGTTGCCGCTCGGGCAACCAACTTGGCTCGCTCGTCGGGCGACGGGCGTCGCCACAGACGAGACGGGCGACCGACGGAGCCCGAACTCAGCTGCTGAGTGTCAACGAGCAGCGGTTCCATGGTGCGCCGGAAAGTGTCGCGCTCGGCCGTGTTGCGGTCGATGGCCAGGTGCAACTGGCGCAGGTCGGCCAGCGTAAAGACCTCGAGCACGCCCCACGGATCCGGTTCACGTCCGTAGGACTCCCGCACGTGATCCACCGCCATCCACACCATGTCGTCGTGGTCGAAGTCGAGTCCCAGCGTCTTCTGGTCAAGTGCGGATGCCATCAGGGGGAGGGGGAGCAGTGAGATGCCGCGGGCGGTTTCGAGAGCACGCTCGTTCACCACGGCCACGTGAGCCACCGACATCACCCAACCGCGCGGGTCGCGCTTCGGCGCGTCGAACACGTGCAACTGTTCGAGTCGGGGGAGCGCCAGGCCAATCTTGGCGTCGAGCACGCGATTCAGGGCAGTGGCCAATGTCTCGCCGTCGTGCACAAATCCGCCCGGAAGTCGTCGTTCTTTGGTTTCCTCACCCATCACCGCGACACAGAGGCGGTCGTGCTGGACGGTGAGAATCACGGCGTCAACGGCCACACTCGGGCGGTTGTAATCGGTAAGTGAACGCGCGGCATCGTCGGTCATAACCGGTGATCCTTTGACTGTCAGAGGGAGAGCGTAATGTTTCTGCTCACGAACAGTTTACGCGATATTTGCGAAAAATAGTTTTCGCTGTCTCGCATGTATGCTACAGTTCCTAATACGCGCAGAAATCGCCGAATTTAATTCGTAAGAAAAATGCGCGAACGTGAACGTCCATCCGGAGTTTACACACGCAACACAGATGAGGGGAGTCGCCATGAGCGAACAAATGCACGTAGGGGTAGGCAAGTACATCGGCGGTGGAGTCACCGTCTTTCCGGTATGGCCGGAATCACCAGAGACCAAGCGCTATTGCTGGAAGCCGTCGCACCTCAGCATCGGAGAGCTCGGGGAGGGCGCTCAGGTAAACCAGCTCGAGGTGACAAACAACGGCACCCGCCCGCACATCGTCGTCGAAGGCGACATCTTCGAGGGCGGGTGGCAAACCCGCACCGCCGCCACCACCGTGGTGATCCAGCGCGGCGAGACCGTGCGCATCCCGGTGGCTTGTGTCGAGGAGGGTCGCTGGAACGGTGGCCGCGAGCACGACACACGTCGCGTTCGTAAGACACCGTACCGTTCTCGCAGTCGCATGACATCATTCTTGGCCAGCCAAAACGCCGAGGCCATGATGTCCGGCGGTCCTGTGGACATGACCACGAGCGGACGCCCTCAGCAGGAGATGTGGGAAGACATCCGCCAGATGCAGGAGAGCCGCGGATTCGTTCCCGGCCTCAGCCTGTCGCTGTCGATGGACGACGTGGTGGGCAACCGCCTACCGGCCACCGACCACATCGAGGCCAAGCTGCTTCCCGGTCAGCGCGGCGTGATCATCGGCATCGGTGGGTATATCGCCGCCGCCGAGATCTTCGGCAGCACCGACGGCCTGAAGCAGCGCTTCTCCGCCATCGTCGATGCCGCCCGCTACGAGGCGCTCGATGCCCCGCAGCGCAGCACGCCCAACTACCTGGCGCGCGACTTCGCTCGCGTCATCGCCGAGGGCACGCCGGTCGGCGAACAACTGGATGCCCCCGCGCAGGTCACCACGCCGATCGGGCCGCTCGCGGTCACGTCGTTCGCGCTGGCCAACGTGCTCCTGCACGCCGCGGTGTTCAACCAGGCGCCGCGCGAGTTCGCCGGGGCAAACTAGCCGGTTCGCCGGCAACACCGGGCTGGGGAAACCACCAACGATAACCAGCCCGGCACGAGTCCCGCCCACGATGGGGGTGGGCGGGGCTCACCAAAAATACAGACAACCAACGTAAAGGAGACAACATGCGAAACGACAACGCCATGATCACGAAGGACGCCATGAGTAAGACCAACGACACCAAATCCATCCGTTCCGCCGGAACCGAGTTCCTCACGCCCGAGGACATCCAGGACATGCTCGACGAACCCCGCCACTACGGCTGGTACAGCAGTGACACGTGGAGCGAGGTGCTGCCCGGACTTTTCCAGGGCGGTACGCACGATCACGACACGGTTCGCCAGGGTCGCGCGCATGGATCGGCCGAGGTGGGCATCGCACACTTCGACTTCGTCGCCACCCTCTACGTCTCGGCTCTGCCGGTGGCCGGATGGGTGCACGAGATGCGCTTCGGCATCAACGACTTCGACATGAGCGACTTCAACATCGACGATGTTCGTGTCATGGTCACCGAGGCCCACCGCCGCTGGAAGGACGGACAGCGCGTTCTCATCCGCTGCCAGGCGGGCCTCAACCGGTCCGGGCTGATCACCACGCTCGTGCTGATGCGCGAGGGATTCAC
>CAIPQK010000010.1 GCA_903867185.1 uncultured Candidatus Nemicrothrix sp.
AGACAGGCCGAGATCGTTCTCCACAGGCCCCATCGGGGCCAGACCGGGAGGGCGAGAATTGCTCGCCGGTGCGTTAGGAGACGCTTTTCGCTGGACCTTGGCCCGTCACATTGATCGGTGAGGCCTGATTTTTGAACGCAAAGTTTTGAATCGATTCGTGGCAAACCACCAGGCGAGCGCAACGAAGAGCACCGAGAGCCAGACGATCGGAAGCGGTCCGATGACGGTGGCGATCGTGTCGCCAGAGCGAAGCGCGACGGTTTGCTGAAGCACGGCCTGTTCAGAGATTGAGGTTCGTTGTACGACATCGCCGGTTGGCGTCACGATCGCTGAGAATCCTGTCGGCGCCGCTTGCAAGACCCAGCGACCGGTTTCAATCGCACGCAATTGGCTCGAAGCAACTTGTTGCGTTTGCACCTGGGTTAACCAGTAACTCGAACCATTTGTGGGATTAAGCAGAATCTGCCCACCATGCAACACGCCGTCGCGTGCGCGATTAGTGAAAAAGATTTCCCAAGATATTGCGACAGCGAGAGTTCCTGCGGGTGTGTGGAGCACTGCAGGTTGTGTTCCCGCAACTGCATCGCGTAGCGAAAGACCGCTATTGGTGCCCACGACGCTTTCGAGGAGGCTGCGTAGTGGAACGTATTCGCCGAACGGCACGCGATGGACTTTGTCGTAACGCTCGCCGGAACTTCCATCGGGCAAATACACAATCGACGCATTTGCGAACTTCGACGAATCGATACCTTCGGTGATTCCGACCACGAGAGTGGTGTCGAGTTTTTTGGCCAGTGCTGAAAGTTCAGCATCCTCACGGTTCGCAGTAATCGGACCTTCGACCGCAACGACGTTCTCGGGCCAAACGACCAGATCGACTGGCGTTGTTACGAGATTGGTGGCTTCCACGTGTCGGAGGAAGACATCGCGCGGGTTGGTTTCACTGGCGCGAGTTCCTTGTGGGCCACCGCCTTGGACCACGGCGGCATTGATGGTTCCGATCTCATGTCCGTTGGGAGCAACGATGGCAAGTAAACACAACGCCATAACCGCGACGAGAGTGGCGGCACCGAGAATATGGCGTCGTTCCCAAAGCGCAGACAGCGCAACTCCGACGACCGCTACTGCAAACGTCACGCCAACCGCACAGAACAACCGAGCGATTTGGCCGAGGGGAGCACTGGCTTGTCCCATTGCAGTGGTTGCGAGGGGAACGCCACCGACGGGAAAGGTGCAGCGAGCGGCTTCGGCAAGTGTGAATGCGGCGGGTAGAGCAAGCCACCGAACCCATGACCGCGAACTACGACCGGGAACAGCGAGACCAGCGACTCCTATGTACAGCGCGAACAAAATGACAGCGATGGCGTAACCCGGAGCAGTGAGGTCGACCATCCACAACATTGCGGGAGCAAACCAGGCAACGCCGAGCACTGTGGAGCGAACGAATCGGGCTCGTGGTTTTGCCGTGGACAGCAACCGATCCCACATGGCGATGCCGATAAACGCGAGAGGCCACCAACCCCATGGCGGAACTGATGCGGCAAGGCAGAGCCCAGCGATGACAGCGCGCAGGAGTGCTCGAAGTGTGCGTGGATCGATCATGCGCCTACGCGTGAGCGGGTTGAGCGGTTCGACCAATACGGCTGAGTAACTCGCGCCCGGCAAGCACAATGAAGAAAATGGCGACTGCTGTTCCCGCCATCGTTGCACCCGCCGCTGTATCGAAGTGATAGGTGATGATCAGCCCAATGAAGATGGACGACACACCGATGGCGCACGCCGTTGCCATCATTGCTGGAACTCGGCGCACGAGAAGCGCAGCGGTAGCCGGGGGCGCAATAAGTAATCCAAAGACAAGCAGTGTTCCGACCGTGCGAAATGAGGCCACGATGGCTACGGCGATCAGCGTGAGCATCGCTATGTGAGCGAGGCGCGGGCGCATTCCCAAGGTTGCTGCTTTGTCGGAATTAAACGAGAGCGCGAGAAACATTCGGTGGAAAACGATGACGGCAACGAGCGTGATGACTGCAGCGATGGATTGCAGCCAGATATCTGAGTCTTTGACGCCCAAAACAGAACCAAAGAGGAATGAAGTGAGATCGCCGGTGAATGAACGCGTTCGCGAAATGATGACAACACCAAGTGCGAGCATGCCGACAAACAGCAGACCGATTCCGGTATCAGTAGAAAGTTTCGATGCTCGATTCACGAGATTGATACCGATCACCATGATGATCGCGGAAACAAACGCACCGATGGCGATATCGATGCCAACAATGAAGGCGACTGCGATGCCGGGTAACACTCCATGGGCGAGTGCATCGCCCATAAAGGACATTCCCCGAATGACAACCCACGTGCCGATGAGTGAGCATGTGACCGCGGCGAGACAACCAGCGAACAGGGCTCGCAGGATGAAGTCGTAATGAAAGGGGTCAGTTAGCCAGGCCACAGTGATCCGAGGCTAGAGGGTTCGTTCCGGCAAGGCCGGATTTCTAACGACCATTGAGGCCGTCGGCGATGAGACGAGCCGTGGTTGTGATGAGGTCGGGGTAGGTGCCAGTGGGCGTTCCCGGTTCACCCAGCGTGTCGGTGGAAAGTTCGATAATTGAGATGTTCTTGCCGAGTTCTCGGCCAACGGTGTCGGCCAACTTCGAGGAACTGGTCGATTCACTGAAAATTGTGTTGACGCCGGCCGCTTTGATCGTTGCGACAAGGTCACGCAGATCGGACGCACTCGGTTCGGCAAGTGTTGACCCACCAGGAATGATGGTGCCGATCACTTTGTAGTGAAAACGATTGGCGAAGTACTCGAGAGCGTCATGGTTGGTGACGAGCAGACGCTGTGATTCGGGAACGGTGTTGAGAAGCGCTGTCGCCTCACTCCCAGCTTCGAGGGCGGCGAGGGAATAGGCCGCAGCATTCGCGTCAAGTATCGAGCGGTCAATGTTGGTCGTGCGTGCCAGTTCGTTCGCGATGAGTGCAGCGGCGCGAGACATGCGGTCGGGGTCGAGCCAGAAATGCGGGTCGGGGCGATCGGAACCGGGGCGGTTGAGCGGATCAACTTGTGGTCCCACTTCGAAAACTGTTGCTCCGTCCTTTGCTGCACTTTGCAATGTGCTTTGAAGCCGTTCTTCAAGACCGAGGCCATTGGCAACAATCAACGATGCATCGCGGAGGCGAGCAGCCTGCGAGGCCGAGGGCTCAAAATCGTGAGGGTCGGCGCCGCGCGGGATCAGGACCTCAACGCTCACAGCGTCGCCGCCAACCTGTTTGACGAGGTCACCCATAAGCGGGGTAGTGGCAATGATCTTCGGTCGACCGTTGCTGGCCTTTGCGGTTGATGAGCTCCCACAGGCGCTCAGGCCAAGGCTGAGAGCGATTGCAACGAGTGCGAGCGCGCCGGACCAGCGGCGAAGGCCACGACCCACGATGCGCTCAGATTGGACCACGAAGACCCCCAAATAGGAATGAGAAGCATTCTCATTATGGGGTTCGGGGGGTGAAAAGGCAACCCGCGTTGCCCACGGGCACTACTGGCCGGCAGGAAGCTTCAGTCGAGGGGGGAGGAGTCGATCGGCGATTTCGTCGTAGGTCGCGACGGTGGCCTCGACGGTGATGGCGCCGGCCTTCTCAAAGTTCAAGGTGATCGGAATCATTTGGCCAACAACGAGCGGAGTGGTCAGTCCCTTCAACAACAACTGGTCAGAGCCAGGTTGCAAGCGAAGGTCGCCGAATCCGGGAACGTCGAGATGATCGACATCGGTGAGCATTCCCCCGACAGTTCCAATCACTCCGTTTGCGACTACCGAGGTTGTCGTTTCCACCGGAGCAATTCCTTGGAGTTGCACGGATGCGGCGGCTGGAGTTGACGCCGAAAGAAGTGTGTCGGCACCACCAGCGTTATGAATGATCATGTACGCGCCCGTTGGATCGAAGTCAGCGCCGACTAACGCGGTGCGAAGTGTGAGTGACGGAGCCGGCGAATCGAATGGTCGAACGATGCCGACAATGACAACGATGCCGATACAAAACGCGACGACATACAACGGAGCGAAGCGCATGATGCGCGAATAGATATCTGGCTTCTTCTGGGGTGCTGGTGCTGCGTCGGGGGAATCGGTTGGCATCGACGGTCCGTTCTCGTTGCGAGAACGTCATCCTTACCGCTGTGACGGACGTTGGTCAGATCGGGGGAGCGTGCGGTTGTTCGCCCGCGGCCAGTGCATCAAGCCAAGAAGCCAACTCAGACGTAAGCGGAGCGTCGAAACGGTGACCACCACTCACTTCCGACCACGTGACAAGCGCTTGAGCGCGGTGGAATGCTTTCGCTGCGGAGCGACCTCGGATTGGCTCGACGAGTTCATCATCTTCGCCATGAGCGAAGAGCACCGGCCGTTGCGAAGCCCGCGAAAGATCAATCAGTCGCTCGTCGCGACTGGGCAGATACGACGCAAGCGCGGCCACTGCATTCGGTGTGACAGAGGAGTTGGGATCTACGAGGTGGGCAAGTGCAAGCGCGCCACCCTGCGAGAAGCCAGCAATAACGAGCGCGTCTTCGCTCAAACCTGTCTCGGCAAGAAGTGATGAGCATGTTGCATCAATCGACGCGAGCCCAGTGGCGAGTGCAACGGAATCGGGTCCGTTTTCGTCGACGTTGTACCAGTAGGGGCCGCGGTCGCTTGGTGTTTGCGGTTCGACGACAACGATCAGCCACTGTTCGTTCGGATCGAACATTGCAGCGCGTTCAAGAAAAGGTTCGGGCCGATCGCCGTAACCAGGAATGAGTACGAGCACTCGTTGAGGCGTTGCTGGCCCTCGTCGAAAGCTGCGCAATGTGTTGGTCATCGAACCCTTCCAGCTGCAGTTGTTGCGCCTGTCCACCAATTGATGGAGTCATAGCGCACCACACCTGAGCTGTTCGGTGCGTGAATCATGATGCCGTCGCCAACATAGAGGCCGACGTGGTCAGGCTCGCCTCCGCCGAAACCCCATTCGAAGATGAGGTCTCCGGGTTGGAGCTCGTCGAGCGAAATATGTTCGACGGCTGCCCATTGGGCGCCTGAGTTGTGGGGGAGTTCAATGCCGAGCTGCATCCAGGCCCAGCGCGTGAAACCGGAGCAATCGAAGGCATAGGGCCCGCCAGCGGAATAGACGTACGGGGCGCCAAGCTTGGTTTCGCCGGCATCGACGGTCGCTTGGCCGATGGCC
>CAIPQK010000011.1 GCA_903867185.1 uncultured Candidatus Nemicrothrix sp.
GGGAAGACCTCCACGGTTGAGACCCTCGAGGGTTACCGCCGGCCCACCGCTGGTTCGGTCCGAGTTCTTGGCCTCGATCCCGTTGCCGAGCATCGTCAGCTCGTCGCCCGCATCGGTGTGATGTTGCAGTCAGGCGGCGTTGCCACGGGCATGCGTCCCGCCGAAGCACTGCACCTGTTCGCGTCGTACTACGACAATCCGATTGACCCCGATGAACTGCTTGAACTTGTTGGGTTAGCCGATCACCGATCCTCGACCTGGCGCTCGATGTCGGGTGGCGAGCAACAACGCCTCTCGCTCGCTCTCGCGCTCGTTGGTCGTCCCGATGTCGCGTTCCTCGATGAACCCACTGCCGGCATCGACCCCGCCGGCCGCCAACTCATCCGCCGCGTCATCGCCGATCTTCGCGATCGCGGTGTGGCCGTGCTGCTCACCACCCACGATCTTGAAGAGGCCGAAAAACTCGCCGACCACGTCGTGATCATCGATCACGGCATTGTGCTTGCTGACGGAACTCCCACCGAACTCATGCGGGCTTCGCAAGGTGACGATGTTCGCTTCGGTGCGCCATCGGGCCTTGACGTGTCATCTCTCGGTGCGCGCATCGGCGCTGTCGTCACTGAAGCATCGCCGGGCGAATACGTCGTCGCATCGGCGGCGACTCCCTCGATGGTTGCGGCAATCACCGCATGGTTGGCCGAAATGGATCTTCCTCTCGCTGATCTGCGCGCCGGTCGCCAACGCCTCGAAGACGTGTTCTTGCGCCTCACTGCCGATGCCGACGCGAGAGCGCCAGAACCCACAACGACTCGTCGACGGAGGTCTCGTCGATGAAAGCTCTGCTTGCCCAGACCCGTTCAGAACTGATGCTCAGCCTTCGCAACGGAGAGCAACTCCTCGTCAACATCGCTATTCCGCTTCTGCTGCTCGTGTTCTTCTCGGCAGTCAAAGTGCTGCCGATCCCTACCGGCGTCGACAAGCGCGTCGACTTTCTTGCCCCCGGCATCATCGCCTTGGCCGTCATGTCGAACGCGATGGTTGCTCTTGCCATCGGTACCGGTTTCGAACGTCATTACAAAGTGCTCAAACGCCTCGGTGCCACACCGCTGGGCCGCGGTCGTTGGGTACTCGCCAAAATCGGCATGGTGAAAGTTCTTCTCATCGTGCAGATCGCGCTCATCGTCGTTGCCGCGTTCGCGCTCGGTTGGAATCCCGGCGGCACTCCATGGCTGGCGATTCCTGCTGTCGTGCTCGGCGCATTCGCGTTCGGCGGAATCGGCTTGCTGATGGCAGGCACGTTGCGCGGAACCGTCACGCTGGCATTAGCCAATGGCCTCTATCTGTTGCTGCTACTGCTTGGCGGAATGATCATTCCGTTCAGTGAAATGCCGGGTTTCCTGGGCTCCATTGGCAAGATGCTGCCGTCGGGGGCACTGAGCCAAGTGCTGCAATCGTGTCTGCGCAGCGGTGCTGGTTCTGCGGGATCAGCGTGGATCGTGCTTGCGGCATGGGCCGTACTTGCGCCGATCGCAGCCGTAAAATTCTTCCGCTGGGAATAGCTATGACGGTGGCGCAGTGCGCGGTGCATCGACTGGCGAACCATCAAGCCCGCCGTGTTCGCCTTCCTCCCATTCAAGAATTTCGCGTTCAGTCAGCGAAAGCCCTTGGCGTTCGGCTTCCTGATGGCGCGCGGCCCAACGAAAAAACATGCTGGCGATAATCGCCCACAAGTAGATCGTCTCAAGGACTTTCATGATCATGCCAGCCGCGATCTGATCATCCATCACCGATATTCCCCACAACCGAATTGGTTGGTCGTAGGAGCTATAGACCGGGTCTCCAGCGTTCACCAACCACGCAGCAGGAAGCGTGGGGATGATCGA
>CAIPQK010000012.1 GCA_903867185.1 uncultured Candidatus Nemicrothrix sp.
GAGCCACCGGGCTGAATCACACACGTTGCGCCCGCTTCGATCGCAGCATCGAGACCATCGGGAAATGGGAAGAACGCGTCTGACGCGTACGCGCCACCCTTTGCTCGACCTTCCGCCTTTGTGGCCGCAAGATGACCAGCGTCGCGTCGGTTCTGTTGACCACATCCAATACCGACGGCTTGGCCGTCCTTCACCAACACGATGGCATTCGAAGTGACCTTGGCAACGACCTGCCATGCGAGGATGAGATCGATCCATTCGGCGTCGGTCGGTGCACGATCAGTCGCAATCGTCCAACCAGCGTTGTCGTCGGTCACGGGGTCAGGCGTTTGGACGAGATAGCCGCCATCGATGGGCCGCAGTGAAAGCCCAGGAGCACCGGGGGCAACGGCGGTGAGGATGCGCAGATTCTTCTTCTCCTGCAGCGCCGCAAGCGCATCGGGTTCATAACCCGGAGCAACAAGAACCTCGGTAAACACCGGAGCGATTGCTTGCGCGACCTCAAGGGTGACAACGCGGTTCAGAGCGATGATTCCGCCGAACGCGCTCACTGGATCACACTCATGCGCACGGGTGTAGGCGGTGAAAATGTCATCGGCGACAGCAACGCCACAAGGGTTGGCGTGCTTAATAACAACCGCAGCAGGACGTTCGCCAATGGAATGCACAAGACGCCATGCCGCTTCGGTGTCGTACACATTGAGATACGACATCTCTTTGCCGCCATGCTGCTGCGCGCTGTCCCACCAACCACGCTCGCCTGCGGAGGTGTAACGCGCGCCAACCTGATGCGGATTCTCGCCGTAACGAAGTACCTGTTCGCGCTTCAGTTCAATCGTGAGCGTTTCCGGAAGTTCGCCAGGCGCGTCAGCAGTTTCGCCCTTGGCCGGCATACCGGCATCGAACCACGCAAGAATTTCTGCGTCGTAGGCCGCAGTGTGTGCGAATGCATCACGCGCGAGTTGCGTGCGCGTTGCTTGCGACAACGAACCACTTGACTTCAACTCAGAGATGATTGAGCCGTAACGAGACGGATCAGTCACGATCGCGACATGCGCGTGATTCTTGGCCGAACCACGCACCATTGCAGGACCACCGATGTCGATCAGTTCGATCGACGGTTCTGCAGAGAACGGATACAGATTGGCAACCACAAGGTCGATCGCTTCGATGCCGTACTTCTCCATATCGGCGCGGTGTTCGGCATTTGTTGGGTCAGCGAGGATGCCGCCGTGAATTTTCGGATGCAGCGTGACGACGCGGTGACCGAGGATCGCGGGGAACCCGGTGAGATCAGCAACATCGGTGACGGGAATTCCGGCTTCGGCGATAACACGCGCGGTGCCGCCACTTGAAACGAGATCCCAACCGAGTGCATTGAGTTCTTGGGCGAACTCAACAATGCCGGACTTGTCGTATACGGACAGAAGAGCCCTCACTGGACACTTCCCCTTTCGATGATGGCGGAAATGGTTTGAACGTAAATGCGCCGCTCAACGGCCTTGATGCGTTCGTGCAGTGACTCGACGGTGTCGTCGGGTTCCACAACAACCGCTTCTTGGGCGAGGATCGGACCAGCATCAACTTCTTCGGTGGCGATATGCACGGTGCAACCGGTGACTTTCACGCCATAGGCGAGCGCGTCTTCCACGCCATGCCAGCCAGGGAACGATGGCAACAACGCCGGATGCGTGTTCAGAATGTGACCCGGGAAGGCATCGAACATTCCCTTGCCAAGAATCGTGCCGAATCCGGCCATGGCAACGAGGTCAACATCCCATCCCGAAAGCACCCCAAGAAGTTCAGCGGTGTAGCCGTCGCGATCGAAGGCTTTGCCATACGAACGACGCTGCACGAGCTCACACTCAAGCCCATTGCGGGCAGCAACCTCTTGGGCACCACACTCACGGTCGAGCGCCACGACGGCGACCGGCACGCCAGCCGCGCACATGGCATCGAGGATGGTTCCGCTTCCTGATGCCAATACGGCGAGTCGCATACCTCGCCGAACCTATCAGGAGGAGAGAAGGGGCTTTCCCGCCAGGGCGCCAGCGTGCTCGCCGTTTTCCATGAAGACTTCGCCATTCACGAGCGTCCAGCCGTACCCCTGCGACCGCTGCACGAATCGACCTGCACCTGCGGGGAAATCATGCTCGAAGGTCGGTAACGGAAGTGCGAGAGCGTCGAAATCGAAGACGTTCACATCGGCTTTGGCCCCTTCGACGAGACGACCGCGGTCAGCGAAGCCGAAGAGATCGGCGGGACGACCGGTGAGCTGATGCACGCCTTCGCCGATCGACATAAGGCCACGTTCACGGATCCAGTAGGAAAGGAAGAACGTGGGCTGGCTGGCATCGAGGATCTGACCCACATGCGCACCCGAATCAGCAAGGCCCAGCATCATGCGCGGGTCGGTGAGCATTTCCGAAATTGCCGGAAAGTCCTGATTCAGAATCGGCCAGTTGAGCGTGACCGCTCCATTCGATTCCTCGATGAGATCGAGGTACGCCTCAACCGCGCTTGTGCCAGCGCGTTCGGCGTACGCAGCAAGACTTTCGGCGGCATTGCAGTCATAGCGAGCACCACGATCAGGCATCATCACGAAAAATTCGCGGCAGCCTTCGATCCCTGCGCGTCCATCGCCACCGGCGATCAGTTGCGCACGCACCGATGGGTCACGTAGCACTGCGACTCGTTCTTCGAGCGTCTTACCTTCGAGAACGTTCCAGCCCGGCAGGTGCCCGAATGGCGTGTGATGAGCAAGCGAGAAGATCACGCCGATGCTGCGAGACGTTGTTTGCGGACGGAGATTTGCACCCGCCGCATTCGCCTCGGCAACGAAATCAAGCACTTCGCGCCATTGGTTCGGCGCCGACAACACGTTGGTGAGGTTGAAGGTGAACGGTCGGCCGGCAGCTCGACTCATTTCCGCCATGATCGCTACTTCGCTTTGAGCGCGATCGGTGCCAGGACCTTCACCATCGAAACGCGGCGCGCAACCGAGAACGCCACGACCATGCGCGCGCAACACCGACGACAGCGCAACGAGTTCGCGTTCAACCGCCCAGGTGCCCGGCACATTGCGACCATCGCGAGTTACGTGTCGACCAGTACGCGAGGTGGAGAAACCAACCGCACCAGCGCGCATTGCTTCGTCGACAAGGTAGAGCATTACTGCGAGTACTTCGTAGGAGGGATCAGCCCCTGCGTCGAGCCATCGATCTCCCATTGCCCAGTACCGAACTGCGCCGTGACCAACGA
>CAIPQK010000013.1 GCA_903867185.1 uncultured Candidatus Nemicrothrix sp.
ATCCCAGTTCCGGCCGGAAAGCCATGGCTGCTGAACCTCACCAATATCGACCAAGCACTTACCGCAGCAACTGCAGCGAAGGCCGCTGGTGCCGACATCGTCATTGTCGAAATGCACTGGGGAGAGGAATACAGCGCACTGCCCTCGGCCACTCAGCGAGCTCAGGCTGCCGCACTGCTCGCTTCCCCTTCTGTTGATCTGGTCATTGGACAACACACGCATGTCGTTCAAGCCGCCGAAAAGATTGGCAACAAATACGTTATTTATGGAACCGGCAACATTCTTTCCAACCAAGGTGCACCGGCTACTCCAGTGCCAACGAACGATGGTGTCATCGTCAAGATCGCGTTTGCCGAACAGCGTGACGGCACTTGGCTGCAATCAGTGACCTATGTACCGACATTCGTCGACCGCAGTTCGTACGTCATTCATTTCGCCAACGCGTTCACGAATAACGCGAGTTATCAACGCACCGTTGCGGCCATGAATGGACTCGGGCCGGGAACCTTCGACGGGACCCCTGGCAGCTGACACTTTCGATCAGAACAACTGATCTGTGTAGTCGTTTGTTCCGTGATTTGTGGGAATGAATGCAGCTTGCACGCCAAGCGAACCGCACCCACTCGCAGCGATTTGCGCTTCGGCTTGAGCAAAATGTTTGTCCCATGCATCCTCGGGTGTCGATTCGAGGAAGTGAAGAACTGTCACGATTCCATCGACGCCGTCGAGTTCTCGGACATGGGCGAGTTTGTCGGGAGGAAGTGGACGGGGTGCGAACCGTGTCGCGACGGCAACATCACCCGTAACAACTGACGGCAGATAGTCATTCGTGAGCCATGCGTCTAGAAGGGCTCGATTTCCATCTTTGGCGTCGATGACTTGGATCACCATTCCCTTGTACGGCTGCACCAACGTGTGCACGGCGCGAGGGACTGCATCGTCTCTATACGTCGCGCCAAGAAAGTCGTTGAAAGAAGTGAACACGTGGCTTCGTTCTTCAAGCGGGTTCTGATCATGGCCCCGATAGCTTCCGCGGCCCTCGGCATGAAGTCGACGATTCGCCCCAAGTGACCATTGCTCATGATCTTCAATCCGGCCGTCGTTGATCCAGTAAATCCCGATGTACTTGCCCGCTTCGAGGGGTTCGGCAACTCGCGATCCGATCGGGCCTCGCAAGTGTTGGATCGAGCGCGGAGAGACAAAACGGCGACATGAGAACATCCACGGCATCACCATGGCCCCAGTGATCATGTGATCGTCTTCGTACCAGCGGTTATAACCAACAACGTGTTCGGGCGTTGGCTCGACCCATGTAATGAGCGCACCACCAACGATTGGGTCATGCGGGCCCACCGAAGGCAGATGGCGGTAGGCCGGGTCACTCCCCGGTTCGTATGCAGTATCTGATGCCATTGGGTCCCCCTAGGACGCTCTTCGCGAACCCCGAGAGACTGGCACGAATGACAGTCTCAATGACGACCGATTAAAGAGTGCTGATGAGCCCGTGGACTTGGGACCCATCGGCTTGTCTGATCTGGTGTCAGACCCCGACAAGATCCATTGCGTCGGCCGTCAGCTCGATGGACCGCAGTCGACCCTCGATCGTCGGAGACTGGAAACACACCATGAGCTCATCGGCATCGGCATAGGTCGTGAACTCAAGCAGTTGCTCTCGGACCGACTCCCGCGTTCCGACCGCGGTGTGTTTCATCATCGCGGCAATCTGCGCGCCTTGAGGTGACGCAAGAATGCGATCGACCTCGGCATCGGGAACTTCGACATTCGGCTTCAACAAGAATCGACGGAGGCGAGCTCGACGTGTGGTTGTGAATTCGTCCTGCGCTTCTTGCTCAGTGTTGGCCGCAATGACATTCACACCAGCAATGACATGCGGTCGATCAAGTTGTTCTGACGGGCGGAAATTCGCCCGATACAACGCCACCGCTTCGCGCAACTGATGCGGTGCGAAATGAGACGCGAATCCGTATGGCAGACCAAGCACCGCTGCCAGTTCTGCACCAAAAAGCGAGGAACCCAAAATGTAAATTGGGACATGTGTGCCGCGACCAGGGGTTGCATTCACTCCCGGTACTCGAGTGACATCACCGAGATAGCCCTGGAGTTCAAGAACGTCCTGTGGGAAATGTTCCGATGCTCGCGGATCGCGTCGCATTGCTTGCACCGTGACTTGATCAGTTCCGGGAGCACGCCCAAGCCCAAGGTCAATTCGACCAGGGTGCAACGCTGCCAATGTGCCGAATTGTTCGGCAATCGTGAGTGGCGAATGGTTGGGAAGCATGATGCCGCCCGAACCGAGACGAATCGAAGTGGTATTCGCTGCTACGTGGGCGATAAGGACCGCAGTCGCTGATGACGCAATCGCTTCCATGTTGTGATGCTCGGCGTACCAAACGCGGTTGTATCCGCTTGCTTCTGCCGCTTTCGCTACCTCGACACACGCATTGAGCCCGTCGGCCACCGAATCGCCTGATCCGATTATGGCCAGATCAAGAATCGCAAGAGGAATACCCATGTACACAAGCCTAGAACCACAGACCCGAAGTGCGTCAGGCCGGCGAGAGCTCTGACAGGCCACAATGGGTCATGGCTTCCGTTCCCGTTGTCGATATCTCTGCTCCCAGCAAGACATCCCGTGAGGCGCTCGATGTTGCCTGTCGCGACCACGGATTTTTCCTCCTTACTGGCCATGGTCTCGATGACGTCATCGCCAACACCTGGGTCGCCACCGAGCGCTTCTTTGATGCTCCCAGGTCGGTCCGCACCGCAATCATGCGAGACGAGCAGAACCCTCTGGGTTGGTTCGACCGTGAACTCACCAAGCGCATGCGTGATCACAAGGAGGTGTTCGACTTCGTTGATCCGGCTGCAGCCGATCAGATGAACCGGTGGCCAGAACTCTCCGGTTTTCGCGATGCAATGATTCAACACTTCGATGCGATGAGCACACTCGCTCAACGAACACTCGACCTGTTGTATTCCGTTCTTGAACTTGGACCTGCCTCACGTGAACAACTCACATTCGCTCGTCCGGGAAGCACCGTTCGACTCAACCTCTACACCGTTGGCGATCCGGTCCCTGACGAAGAACGCGATGGTCTTGCTGATCTTGGCGAAGTTGCACTTGGCCATCACACCGATCCTGGAACGCTCACTCTCCTTCTTCAAGACGACATCGGTGGTCTACAAACGCTTTCAAATGATTCCGGATGGATCGATGTTCCGCCCGAATCGGGGACAATTGTCGTGAATCTTGGCGACTGCACCCAAGCATGGACCAACGATCGCTATCGGGCAGCAGTGCACCGCGTAACTCCAATGACTGAACGTCGACGATTTTCTATTCCCTATTTCGCTAATCCCCCGCGCCCAGCAATCATTGAACCGCTTCCGGAACTCATCGGTGCTGGCGCCCGATACCGAGCATTTGAGTGGCGTGAATTCATGGCTGCTCGGGCGTACGACAACTTTGCTGATGTTGGTGCCGAAGACACCCAAGTCGCCGACTACCGAATCTGACCACTCCTTATGCCGTAGATTGAATTCACGGCGAAAAGACCGGAGGTGCGATGTCCAGTACGAGACATTCCTTGCGGTGGATGGTTATTGCTGGAGCGATCGTCACCACTGTGCTCTTCGTTCCAATCGTCTTGCTGCTCTCGATGTTTGTCTTTCGCGACAACCCGGGTGCCCGATCACTTGAAGATGCGCTCCAAGCGTTTCGAAATGGAGATACTTCTGCCGTTGAATCACTCGGTGCTGTCGTAACAAGACCCCCCTCTGGCGTGTATCGAGCCGACGCTTCGGGCAAGGCCTCGATCAGTTTTCCGCCGACTAGTCAGAATTACGGCGCATCGGCTCCGGTTACCGTGACCCACCAAGGCGATAACTGCTGGACCACGACTGTCGATTTCAATACTGCGTTCCAGCAACGGTGGAGCTACTGCATCGATAACGGCGTTATGACGGAACACAAAAATGTGACCTCAACGGCCTGGGATCTTGGGGCGACATCGATCACCAACGTTTCAGAATTCGCCTGCACTCCTCCGGGCGAGATCATCAAGGCCGGTGAGCAGCGCGACCAGCTATCGACCTACGTATGCGAGGGGACTAGCGACTCAATCGATGGAATCACCAACTCCGATGTCACCTTCAAGTCTTTCGGCATCGCTTCAATCGAGGTTGAGTCGACTCAAGTTCCCGTCTTTCACTATCGCGAGACCGATGCTCTCACTGGCCCCCAACGAGGAACCACAACAATCGACTACTGGTATTCGGTGCAAGACATGCTCTTGATCCGCATGGAACGTCACATCGATCTGCGAACTGATTCACCAGTGGGCGACGTCACCTACAAAGAAGACGGCGAATGGCAGTTGTCATCGCTTACGCCGGCACGATGAATTCACGGCCACGCAAGTGGACATGACTCGTCGTTGAGAAAGTCGCCTTCTGACAACGAAGCGTGATGTTCCTTCGTCGGTGAACCAGCTACCAGTTTGAACCGCGTCCCATCGCCGGTGTAGCGAACACTGATTGCTCGGCGGCGCTGGGTGCGGCTCAGATTTCCACTGGCGGCATGGATCGTGCGGGCATGATGAACGGTGAGGTCTCCCGGAGCCGTGTCGAAACTAATGATGCGCGCTTCGCCAACCATTACGTCGTAATCAGGAACCTCAGCACCTTCCGTATCGGGCATTGCTAAATCGGAAACAAACATGTTCGGCCGGTACTTGGTGTTGTCGAGGTGCGATCCCACAACAAAACGGACGGCCCCAGTTTCGGCGGTGACAACATCAAGGGGAACCCATGTTGTGCAGACCAAATCTCCATCGAGATGGAAATATGACATGTCCTGATGGAACCCGGTTTTTTCCTGCGTTCCTGGTTCTTTCACCAAAACGCTGTCTTCATACAGACGAATTTCGTCACTCCGTAATATTGAGGCAACAATCTCGGGCAGCGGCGAACGAAGCGCAAAGTCCCGAAATTCCTGCTGAAGAAGCCAGTGGTCGGTTCCCGCTTTGAAGTGACCGCGTGGAGCTCCCGAAGCAACCACTAACTCATCAACGTTGCGGGCCGCAACGGCTCCGCTTTCAAGAGCGTCCGCCATCTCTGACAGATCAGTCGTGGCCGAACTGACAAGAGCTTCTTCAATCGGTTCCGCCATGGATTCAACGAGCTGAATTGGAAGTATCGAACGCAAACACACAACGCCATCGCGCCAAAAGGTTGCGACTTCGTCCGGGGTCACTGATCGAGTCGGAGAGATCCGTTCCATGCGCTCATCCTGCCTCAACTGGATCGGAGGCGCACCGTTTCGGCTTCATCGATGCTCATTGATCAGAAAAAGCCAGTGCAGAGCAGGACCCCTGAAGATCTTCCGGTTTATCGACACAGGGCCCCGGGCATCTGCGGTCAGTTCGGTAACCTCTTCCGGTGACTTCGTTGCGAAAAACCTCCCCTCAAGTCGCGGCTGCCGTTTTGGCATTCGCGCTCATCGGTGGATGTTCCTCGGCATCCGGGAACGACGCGACTGGCCAACGTGGCGACATCCAGGGCAAGGCGTTGGCGCAATGCCTGTCTGGTCAGACCATTCCTGCCGGCTCGACACTCAACATCTCAACCACGGTCGCCCCAATCACGTCGATCGTTGCCAATGTCGCCGGTGGACTCGCGCAAATCACGGGGATCGTCCCCGAGGGCACCAACTCGCACACATTCGAACCCTCGCCAAGTGTGGCCGCAACGCTGGCCCATACCGATGTGATCTTTGCGAACGGACTCATCCTTGAGGAACCGACAAAGGAACTTGCCGCCACCAACCTCCCGAAATCGGCTGCCCTTTGTGAACTCGGAACGGCCGTGTTGCCTGTTGATGACTACATCTACGACTTCTCCTTCCCCAAGGCCGGGGGCAAGCCGAATCCGCATCTCTGGACCGACCCGAAACTTGCCGCCAGGTACGTGACAGTCATCCGTGATGTGCTCGTCAAGATGGACCCATCGAATGCCGCGTCATACACCTCCAATGCGGCCGCCTACACAGTCAAGCTCAATGAGCTCGACGCGGCCGTCACAACTGCAAGCGCAACCTTGCCCGCAGAAGATCGCAAACTGCTCACCTATCACGACGCCTACGCGTACTTCGCTGCTGACTACGGATGGCAGATTCTGGGCGCCATCCAGCCCTCCGATTTTGCCGAACCCACACCGCGCGAAGTTGGCGATCTGATCGCCCAGGTCAAGAGTTCGAAAGTCAAAGCGATCTTCGGCTCCGAAGTCTTCCCGAGCGCGGTGCTCCAACAGATCGGCCGCGAAACCGGCGTTACCTACGTCGACGTTCTTCGCGACGACGACCTTCTTGGCAAACCCGGAGATGCCGATCATTCTTTTCTCGGCCTCATGCAATTCGATTACGTGACGATGATTGACGCCCTCGGTGGCGACGCAACCGTGATCCGTAATCTCAACATCACCAACGTCGCACCCGACAACGCCAAATACCCCCAGTGACAAGTCTGATCGAGCTCGACGGAATCTCGCATTCCTATGGCGGTCCGACCGTGCTCGAGCATGTCCATCTGACGATCGACGAGGGCTCGTTCCTCGGGGTCATTGGCCCATCCGGATCGGGAAAGACCACGCTGCTTCGAATGGTGCTCGGAAATCTCCGACCCACCGAGGGCGTGGTACGGCGTCGGGCCGATCTGCGGATTGCCTACGTTCCCCAGGTCGAAACGGTCAACTGGAACTTCCCCATCACCGTTAGCGAGGTCGTCCTGATGGCGGGCGCGGCCAAGTGGTACCGACCGCGTGCCACTGCGTCGGAGCGTAAACGCGTGGCGGAGTTACTCGAGCAACTCGGACTCGGCGGTTTTGAACACCGACATATCCGGGAACTCTCCGGTGGCCAGCAGCAGCGGGTGTTCCTCGCCCGCGCCCTTCATCGCGATCCGGAACTACTCGTTCTCGATGAACCAACCTCGGGTGTCGATGTGCGCACCCGTCACGAAGTCGTGCACTTGCTCACTGATCTTCATCGCAATGGCACGTCTGTCGTGCTCTCCACTCATGACATCAACGGTCTTGCCGCTCATCTCCCGTTAATCGCCTGCGTCAATCGCGAACTCATCGCCGTCGGAACTCCCGCCGAAGTTCTCACCTCCTCAGTTCTCGAACGCACCTACGGAGCGCCCATGGAAGTACTCGAACACGGCGGCATGATCCTCGTGACCGATAGCCCGATGGGAATCGAATGACGCTGTTCGAACCATTCCAGTTCGAGTTCTTCCGCAACGGATTCATGGTTGCCACACTCGCCGGGGCCATCTGCGGTCTCGTGGGCGTCTACGTCGTCTTGCGCAGCATGAGTTACATCGGCCACGGGCTCTCGCATTCCATTTTCGGCGGCGCGGCGGCCAGCGCAGTTCTCGGCGTGAACTTCTACCTCGGCGCCGGAATGTGGGGTCTTCTCTCTGCACTCATGATCGGCCGGGTTGCTCGCCGCGGAAAGATCGGCGCCGACGCCGCCATTGGCGTGATCACGACTGCCTCGTTCGCGCTCGGTCTCGCACTCTCGAATGTTTTCGGACAGGCAAAGCGATCTATCGAGGCGGTCCTTTTCGGATCCATCCTCGGCGTCACGACCCTTGAGGTCATCGCCGTCGCGTGCGTTGGGGTGCTTGCGGTTGCCATCATCGGCGCCTTTTACCGCAAGCTTCTTTTCGCAACGTTCGACCCGGAAGTTGCCGATGTCACTGGGGTCAATGTTGGCCGCATGGAAGCGCTGCTCATGCTCATGCTCGCCGTCACCATTCTCTTCACGATGAAGATCGTCGGTGTTCTACTCATCAGCGCACTGCTCGTGACCCCGGCGGTTATCGCCCGCATGGTGACGAACTCCTTCGCCCGCATGCTCGTGATCGCCCCGCTTGTGGGAGCGGCCTGTGGGGCGATCGGCATGGTCATCAGCTACCACGCCAACATTTCGTCGGGCGCGGCGATCATCTTGCTCGCCGCATTCGTTTTCATCGTCGTCTACACAGTGACTGGTGCGCGCGGCCGCGGCAACGCCGGCGGCATGATCCACTGATCACTCAGGCTTGATGAGTTCCCACATCTGGCCCTCGGCCGTGTCGCGGACCTCGACTCCGGCTTCTGCAAGACCATCGCGGATCTGATCGGAGAGGTCGTAGAGCTTCGCAAGACGAACCTCCGAACGAGCCAAAAGCGCGATCTCAACGAATGGCCCCAGCACATCACGCGGATCAGTAAGCCCGCCCCGTGACGCCTCGCCGAGTCGGACGATCATTGATCGCAAAAGTGCTCGCGCCTTATCCATCTCATCGCTCTGCAGTGTGTCGGCCGACCAGCCGCGAATCGCATCATCGAGATCGAGGGTGGCCGCTACCGCGCCGGCTGCATCGCGTTGTTCCATCGAACGATCGAACTCGGCGCTGCAGCGATCTACATCGGCAGCTAGCGAGGCTTCGATCTTCTTCGACGCAGTAGCCGCAACCGAATTTTCGGTGACGGCAGGCTCGGACGACTGCACGCTTTGGCCCGTTGCATTTGTTGAAGAACTCGTCGGGCCTTGTCGCAACACATCAATCGGCACGGTCTCGCCGGTCGGAATTTCCATCGAGACGCCGTTGCGACGAATGGTGACGACGCCGAGTCCCACGATCTTCGCGGTGTCCGCATCAAGATCAAGGATCACACCCGTGTGTTCGTCGACTCCGAGCACGAAAGCGCCTTCAGGAAGAAGCGCCTCCATCATCCGTAGTCGTCGCTCACCTAGGTAACAGAAACGGGTGTCGTGGTGACCGCCCTCGGTGTTGTTGTAGTGCGGAATCACCGCAACGGGCAGGCCGATCGGCGTCAACAGGTCAAGACCATCGAGCCAGTGCGGATCCGCTCCCGACTTGTAGATCTCGTAAACCGGAACCGTGCTGATCCCGAGTGTGAGTGCGGCCGCACTCGAGAATGTCACTGCTCCGTCGGTCTGTAATTTTTCGGCAAGCAGTTCGGGCAGCGGTGTTCCGGCCCACTGCCGCAATGCGTAGGTGGGACTACCCGGGCCGGCAAAGACGAATCGGGCTTGCCGGATCGCGTTGAATGCCACTTCGCGCTCAAATGTTGTCGCGGCAGCGACATCACAGAGGCCGGCAACATCCACGACGCGGTTCAGTGAAACCTTGAAGTACTCGACTGTTTTTGCCGAGAGTTCGTCGGCGTTCTCCTGAAAACCAAATGGCGTGTCGAGAAAGACGGACGGAATGGGCGCACCAGCGATGGGCGATGACGCCGAGAGTTGCTCGAACACTTCGCGATGAGGCTTCACCATCGTGGGCGATGTCTCACCGCTCCCCATGATCGAAAGTAAACGGGTCATCCGGGTACAGCCTCCTCGGCAAATTCCACAAGCACTTCAGCCAACTGGACCGGTTGCTGTGCATGAATATCGTGATGAGCCGGCGCGAACCAGTGCGCCCGACCGTTGGGAAGAAGTTCGATCGCTGTGTCCACGGCGACTCGCTTGTCGGTGGTCCAGGCGACGTCGCCGCTGTCGGCTGGCACTAGCAGTGTGGGCACGGTGATGAGTGCGTAGCGCGTTGACGGTTGATGGCCATAGAGCGCCTCGAGAATCTTGAGGTGCCGATCGAGTGTCAGCCAAGGAGCGATCGTGCCATCCGAGCGAATCTCGAAATTCGCCATCGCACCCACGATGCCTGTCTCGGGCCAATCGGCATTGCCGTCGCGCATCCAGTGCTCCATCGACGTTGCCGGCGTTCCGACAAGATGTGGCGGCGTAAGCATTTCCTTGCACGCGGCCCAGTCGTCGAACCGGCTGGCCAGTTCGATGAACCCGCCATCAACGGCAACCACTGCGCCCGGGATGTCCGGGTGAGTCGCCGCAAGTTCGAGAACCACGTTTCCGCCCCACGACTGACCGACGACAATCGGTCGCCGAAACCCGAGTTCACTGATCAGAACGACAAGATCGTTCACGATCGTTGTGAAGTCGTAGCCATCGTCGGGTTTGTCTGATTGACCGTGTCCGCGCTGATCGATCCACACGACCGGATGACCAGCCGCGGCAAGTTCCGTCGCAACTCCATCCCACATACGCGCATTCGACGCGAGGCCATGAACGAGCACGAAGGGCGTTCCTGTCTGTTCAAGACCGCTGGCCAGTAGCCGCAGTTCGACATCGGGAGCAACCGTTATTCGAAGTTCTTCAGTAGTCATTTCTTCTCCCGTCCGGCATCGGCAATCGACTCACACAAGCCAATAGTCGACAACACATCGGCACTTGACCGCGACCATGGCGTCG
>CAIPQK010000014.1 GCA_903867185.1 uncultured Candidatus Nemicrothrix sp.
CAGCGCCTTGGGGCCCATGGCTCCGGCAATGAAGGGAGGGCCACCGGCCTGAACGGGGGGCGGTCCCACGGGATCAGCGCCATGGAACGGCGGCTCGCCTGCCCACACGCGGCGCATCGTTTCAACTTGTTCGTCCATTCGTGACCAGCGACGGTCGAAGGATCCATTTATGGCGCGGTAGTCGTGCTCGCGTCCGCCCACGCCTATTCCGACGGTGAGGCGGCCTGCCGAGAGTTGATCGACCGAAGCCAACTGCTTGGCGACATCGACGGCGTCATGGGCCGGCAGCACGATGATCGTGGTCCACAGCCGAACTCGTTGAGTAATGGCGGCGGCGGCGGAGAGCTCCACGATCCATGAATGGCTCGGATAGGTGACCCGCTCGGGCACAGCGAGACTCGACCAGGGGCCCTGATCGATGGCTTCGCACCAAGCGAGCGTCTCGTGCCGACCATGGGCAATCATTGTCGGCATCGTCATCGCGATATCCATGAGTCCATCCTGTCTTTTAAGAGCCAGTCGGAGAGTACTTCGGCAAGACTGCAAGCAGCGACCGACGCCGGGGGGTGTCGAGGGGGTTCCAAGTGGCTGCAATCGATCTTTACAATCCGGACACCTATCTCGATGGTGCGCCGCACGACGAGTTCACGCGTTTGCGTCGAGAGGATCCGGTGCATTGGCAGGACATTCCCGGTCAGGCGGGCTACTGGGCGGTGCTGAAGCACGCTGACGTTGTTCATGTGTCGCGCAATCCGAATCTTTTCGGTTGCGAAGCCGGGGGAGTCGTCCTTGAAGATATGGACCCAGAGCGACTTGCTCGGATGCGGGACATGCTGCTCTCGATGGATCCTCCACGGCATATTTCGTACCGAAAGCCACTTGCACCGGAATTTGCACAACGAGTTATTGCTGGCATGGAATCGCAAATCCGACAGATCACAGCCGACATCTTCGATGCGGTTGGCGACACTACCGATGTTGAGTTTGTTCACGATGTGGTTGGGCCGCTGCCAACTCAAGTGATCGGACAGCTCTTTGGTTTGCCGGAGAAGGATTGGGAATGGCTTCATCGGCTTTCTCAGATGAATACAAGTGGTCAAGATCCCGACCTCAATCCCGATGGTGATCTCTCTGAGGCAGGCAGCGCCGATTCGTCGATGCAAATGGCGATGTATGGAATGGCCTTCGCGGAGTCGCGCCGAGCAGTTGCTCCGCAAGGCGATCTGATGGATGTGATCCTGGGTCAGGAGTTCAACGGCCGCCTTCTCACCGATGGCGATATTGGAAGTCTCCTCGTCCAGATGATCACCGCAGGCAACGACACAACGGTAACGATGATGGCGGGCGGGCTCTGGGCTCTACTCGAGCACCCTTTGCAACTGCAGATGCTTCGTCAGGATCCGTCGCTACTTCCGGGTGCTATCGAGGAGTTCTTGCGTTGGTTCAGCCCTCTTCACTATTTCCGTCGTACTGCAAGCGAGGACACGGAAATCTCAGGGACAAAAATCGCCAAGGGAGACAAGGTCGCCATGTATTACACATCGGCAAATCGCGACGAAGCTGTTTTTGCCAACTCACAAGGCTTCGACATAACGAGGTCGCCCAACCCTCAATTGTCCTTCGGCATCGGCGAACATTTCTGTCTCGGCGTGCACCTGGCTCGTCTCGAAGGGCGCATCTTCTTCGATGAACTCCTGCGTCGATTCGGAACCATTGAACTCAATAGTGCACCCGAGCGGGTGCGTTCAAACCTCAACAATGGCGTGAAGCGCCTTCCAGTACATCTTTCACAGTGACACTTCGCAGTTCAGCGCAAGAATGAAAGGATCGAAAAAATGACATCACTTTTAATCAAGGGTGGAACCGTCGTTGACGGTACAGGCAGCGAACGATTTATCGCTGACGTACTTGTCGAGGACGGACGAATCGTCGCCATCGGTGCCGCGCTCCAGGGCGATTCGGAGCTTGACGCATCGGGTTGCATCGTCGCTCCAGGGTTCATCGATATTCACACCCACTATGACGCGCAGGTGTTCTGGGATCCGTCGCTCACTCCCTCCAGCTTTCACGGAGTAACAACTGTTGTTGCTGGCAATTGCGGGTTCTCGATCGCTCCTACTCGACCTGAACACCATGACCTCATTGCGCGAACGTTGGAGAATGTCGAAGATATGGATGTCGCTGCGCTCGCAGCGGGTGTTCCATGGAACTTCGAGACGTTTCCCGAATATCTTGCGGCGGTCAGCGAACTTCCGCTGTCGCTCAATTTCACGGCTTACATCGGACACACCGCGCTCAGACTCTTTGTGATGGGTGACGACGCCTACGAGCGCGCCGCTACTGCCAAGGAAATTGAACAGATGGTGGCAGTCCTCACCGAAGCTCTCGACGCTGGTGCGGCGGGCTTTGCCACCAGCGTTGCTCCGACTCATCGGGGCGTTGACGGCAAGCCGATTCCCTCGCGCTTCGCCGAGCGGGTCGAGCTGGAAGCGCTCTTTGACTGTGTGGGGCGAGTCGGAAAAGGCGTCGTTGAGGTAACTCCCGGCGAGATCCTTCCCCTCGGTGATATCTACGACCTTCAGCTTCAGTCCGGAGCACCATTCACGATCACTGCGCTCTTGAGCACGCCGTCAATGACGCATCGGAACTTCGTAGACCTCAACCGGGCTCGCTGGGAGGATGGCGCAAATGTCTGGCCTCAGGTCACACCTCGTCCCCTTGCGTTCGCTATGTCGCTTGCCGAGCCATTCACCTTCAATGTGAATAGCAAGTTTGCAGAATTGATGTCTGGCGACCTGAAGAGTCGACGAGCTGCGTACGAAAATCGCGCCTGGCGCGACGAAGTACGCAAGGTTTGGTCGACGGGGACATTCATGGTCCCGCGCTGGGAGACATTTGAAATCGACGAATGCCCCGCAGACCGCTCCATCGAAGGTAGAAAAATTGCCGAGATCGCCGCAGAACGAGAGTGCGATCCGTTCGACCTCGTGCTTGACCTCGCCCTAGAGGAACCCGACCTACTGCTTCGGGTGCGCTGTGTCGTGGCGAACGACGATCCTGCAGAGGTTGCCTTTCTTATTTCTGAAGAGCATTGCGCTTTTGGTCTTTCCGATGCTGGTGCGCACGTGGGTCAGCTCTGCGACGCTCCGCAAGCAACCGATCTACTCGGAAACTGGGTTCGCGATCGAGCGGTCATGTCTATCGAGCAGGCGGTTCATCGCCTCACGAAGTCCCAAGCCGATCTCTTTCATCTCGTTGACCGCGGCGAACTGCGTGTGGGTGCGTGGGCGGACATCGTCGTGTTCGACCCATCGACTGTCGCCCCAGGACCAATTCGACGAATTGCCGATTTTCCGGCTGGCTCTGAACGCCTGACGGCGGATCAGCCGGCAGGCGTTCGTCACGTTCTCGTGAATGGTGTCCCGATCAGGGTGGATGAGAGACAGGTCGATGCTGCTATCGCCCCGGGTCAGATCGCCAAAATCGGTTCACATCGTTGACGGCCTATTATCCAGACACCACGTTCAAAGGGAGATCACCCGTGACCATCATCGATGCAAATGCACCCGAAGCACTCCATCTCGCAGCTGACGATCTTCCCTGGGTGGAAATCGGCGGAGGAAACAAACTGCGTGTTCTCCAGGTGAAGATCGAAGAAGGTCTTTGGATTGTCGAGAACATCTTTCAGAAGGGCTTCGAAGTTCAGGCTCACCGCCACACAGGTCCGGTGTGGGGGTACACCGTGAGCGGTGGTTGGAAGTACAAGGAATACGACTACGTGAATCGCGCTGGATCATTCCTTTATGAGCCAGCGGGCTCAGTCCACACGTTGCAGTGCATCGAGGACGACACGCAGGTCTGGTTCCACATGTACGGATCAAATCTCAATCTCGATGCCGATGGCAACGTCGAGTCAGTTACCGATGGTGCCGGGTCATTAGCGGGCTACTACGCACTTTGTGAAGCCCAAGGGCTCCCGCGCCCGAATGTCATCGGCGCCTAAGCAACAACTTTCATAAGAATTCGTCGAGAAAATCCACCATCGCCTCAAAGGCGTCGTTCCGTCCGGGTTCGTCGTACGCGCTGAAGTGGTGGCCCTCGATCATTGTTTTGCGCTTCGGCCCCGACGCTCGTTCATAGGTGTCGAGGGCTACGGCTGTCGACGCGACGTCATCCTGAGTGGCAATGACCATCAAGAGCGCCGTCCCATCAAGTTGAGGTGAACACGCACCAGGATCGAACGGCGGCGTCGTCGTTACCGCCAGCGTCACCAAGTTGTGCCATCCGTTCGATGGACCGTGGGCGAGGAACCACTCCGAGGACTCTGGTTGAGGAAGAACTGCGCTATCGAGGCCTTCGTCAAGGACGACGGGCATCGGACCGATTTCGTTGCGCCCGAGATCAAGTGAGTTGTTGTTAAATGCAACACGCATGGCGACAAAGCGTTGCTCGGCCTGACTGGGGTCCACGAGCAGGTCGCCGAGCCCTGCGTATGGAGCGTTGGCGACCACTGCCTTGATGTCCGGGTGGAGCGCACCCAGAACGATCGCTTCACCACCGCTGAAACTCGATCCCCAGATGGCGACGCGATCAGGCTGCACCTCAGCCAGTCCGCGAATCTGGTCGATGACCTCCCACATATCGTGGGTTTGACTCCAAGGGTCAACAACAGCACGTGGTTCTCCGGATGATTCACCGAACCCCCGGTGGTCATAGAGATAGACCACGTAGCCCGCTTCGGCGAAAGCAGATGCAAACCAAGGCAGGCCCATCTTTCGAGTCGCGGAGAAGCCGTGGCTCATGACGATCATCGGAGCTGATCGAGTGGTCTCTTCCGGAAGGTGCAGGTCGCCTTGCAGGATGGTGCCGTCAGTAAGGGTGAGAGCAAGTGGTCGCAGTGTTGGCGTCATGGGTGCGATGCTAGGAAGGAATCAACTGCGCCGCGGCCATTGTGGCTTCTGCGCTCGGGGGAGTGAGGAACGAAGTGGGTCATCCATTCCGTGACGTGGCGATTGTCGGCGTCTTCAATACCAAGCAAGCACGCGTGCTCGAGGGTTACGACTCTCAGAGCATCGCTCTTGAAGCTGCGTTGGGGGCAATCGCCGATGCTGGTCTTGAGCCGCGCGACGTCGACGGCGTAGTTGGCGGAATCGCCAGCAACTTTTTGTATCAGAGCCGTATTGGTCCTGCATGGCGCTCGATGTCCCCGCTGGGCATACCGGCGGTCATCGAAGGCGCTATGGCGATTGCCTGCGGTCTTGCGAACACGGTGTTGATTGCCACTGGAGAAGCTGGCAGCTATCGCCAACATGCGTCGACTGCTCCTTGGACTCGACCCACGAATGAATTTGTGGCGGCCTACGGAATGTTCACTGCCGCCGAATTCGCTCTGATGGCCCGCCGCCATATGCACATGTACGGGACAACGCCCGAATCGATGGCGCATGTGGCGGCCACGATTCGCAACAACGGTCATGTGAATCCTCAAGCGGTGTATTCCGGTCGGGGACCATTCACTGCCGATGATGTCCTTAACTCTCGAATGGTGGCCGATCCCTTCCATCTTCTTGACTGTGCCATGACCTCCGAAGGAGGCACGGCTCTCGTACTCACCCATGCCGACAGAGCTGGAGACCTCGCGAAGGCTCCGGTCCACCTTCTGGGTGGAGGAACTGACCATTACGGCCCTTCCTATCAACATCCTCCAGTTTGGGATCTCGGTGGCGTCCGCCGGCCTGACCTCATTGCCGGTCACGTTGGCCGTCGAGCAGCCGAAGAAGCCTTTGCATCAGCCGGTCTCGGACCTTCCGATGTTGATGTCTGCGAGTTCTACGATCCTTTTTCGTTTGAATTGATTCGACAGTTCGAAGCCTACGGATTTTGCGCCGAGGGCGAGGGTGGCGACTACGTCATGTCGGGAGTGATTGAGCCTGGTGGGCGACATCCAATAACTACCGATGGTGGCACGATGTCATTCAGTCACGGCGGAGCATCAGTGCAACTTTTCCAGCGTGTGATTCGCGGAGTGCAACAACTCCGTGGTGAATGCGTCAGTTCTCAAGTTGCAAATGCAGAAGTTGCGATGTGCACCGGTGGCGGCGCTGGTGCGCTTTTCACCGACGTTCTGCTTCTCGGAAAGGATCGACCATGAGCCTGCTGATTCCACAAGCCGGTGATATTCCCCTCCCGGATCCGGGTCCAATCTCCGCACCGTATTGGCAAGGCTGTCGAGAAGGCGTTCTGCGTTACCAACGGTGTCTCGACTGTGGTGCGCCGACCCATACGCCCGCCCTCATGTGCGCTGCGTGCGCATCCATGAGCCTCGAGTGGGTGGATAGCTCAGGTCGCGGCGAGATCTACAGCTGGACCAGAGTCTGGAGACCGGTCACTCCCGCTTTCATCACTCCCTACGTGCCAATCATCGTGACGTTGGAGGAGGGATGGTCGATTCTGTCGAACCTTGTGGGATGTGAAGACGACTCGGTTGCGATAGGCCAACTGGTCGAGGTGGAGTTCCACCACAGCGGCGGACCAGACGACATTTGGCTCCCGTACTTCCATCCCCGGTCTCCTTGACGTCGACACGAACTGCCAGAGTCCCGTCTTCCAACAAGCCTGATTGACTGGTGGTTGTGAGCGAACAAGCTGACCTGAGCAAACAGGACGATATTGAGACGCAGTTGCAGTCTGTGCGTTTAGGCCTCACCCGGTTGCAGCGATTGCTGTCGAGTCGTCGGGTGCATGCCGGTATGGCCGGTGCGGCGCGGGTAGTACTCCCACAGCAAGCCATGAATGTGCTCCGCGCACTCGGAGATCGCGAAGCGTTGCCGGTTGGTGACCTGGCTCGTGCAGCGCGCATGGATACTGGCGCGGTGAGTCGTCAGATTCGGGTTCTCGAAGAAGAGGGGCTCGTGGAGCGTCGGTCGAGCCCTCAGCACGGGAGCATCGTGCTGGTTGAGGCAACCGCTGAAGGTAAAGCGATGGCTCGTCGGTTTGAACGTGTACGGGGAGCTCAACTCTCGCGAGCACTCGTGGATTGGACACCCGAGGAGCGACAGCAACTCGGTGAACTCATGTTGCGCCTTGTTGATGATCTGCAAGCGACGCCCTATTTGCAGGCTGATGGAGATTGAATCTCGTCGCAATCAGTCAGGAATGACCACAGCGCGTCCGCGAAGTTCGCCGTTCTCCATCTTTTCGTAGGCCTCGGCCACGCGATCCAACGGGAACACGTCGACATCGACGCGAAGCCGCCCACTCTCGGCGAGGGCGATCACCTCGAGAGTGTCGGCAATCGTGGGCGCTTGGAAAGAGAACACCTCGCCGTCTCGCGGCAGTTTGTCGAAAAGCGTTCCCCGGAGAGATCCGTTTCCCGCCCCGACAAGCGCATACGCGCCGGCTTTTGACGTGCATTGCAGGCCATGCGAAATAGTTGCATCGATTCCCACGAAGTCGAAGACGGCGTTAGCTCCGCCTCCGAGAAGACGATGCACTTCGGTCGTCGTATCGTCGTTGACTCCTTCGAGGGTGTCATGCGCGCCTAGTTCCGTTGCATACGCAAGCCGATCAGGTGAAACGTCGATGGCAACGACTCGGGCACTCGTAAGGGCGAGCAGGTGTTGGATCGCGTAAGCGCCCAGCCCGCCGGCACCAATAACCAGGGCTGAACCGCCCGGTGGGATCCGACGAAGGGCCCGTTTCACGGCGTGATAGGAGGTAGCACCGGCGTCGGTGAGCGGACCAGCGATCACAGGGTCAAGGCCGTTGAGCTTCACGAGTTCACGAGTTGAAGCGACAAGCACATAGCGAGCGAGCCCGCCATCGATTCCGTAGCCCCGGCCCACGATCGAGTCGTCGCAATTGTTGTCTTCGCCCCGAGCGCACCAAATGCAATGGCCGCAGGAATGCGGACTGATGACGGCGACAGCATCGCCGACATCGAAGCCAAGCGCTCCGGGCCCGAGGTCGGCGACATGGCCGCCGACTTCGTGTCCGAGCGTGAACGGAACCCGCCACCCCAGCGGCTCCATGAACGCGGCGGGAGCAAGGGCCATTCCAACATCGCTGTGGCACAAGCCATTGCCTGCGACCTCGACCAGGACCTCACCGGGTCCGGGGGTGGGAATCGGGGCTTCTGTGAGTTCAGGCGGGTGCTCCCACTCAACGATTCGGTAGGCCTTCATGGATTCAGACATGGCTTCATCCTGACATGGCGGGAGAATTCCCGCCCGGTGGTGACGGACACATGAATGACAGGCAAAGATGTGCCGTTCGCAATGAGGAGGATTCCGTGGCTGAAGTGACGTCGATAGAACGTGCATCAACAATGTGGGAGCTAGTCGAGGCGCGAGCAGCAGCTTCTCCCGATGCCGTCGCACTCATCGAAGACGATCGTGAGATCACCTTCAAACAACTTCGCGATTTGTCAGAGCGAGTTGCTGCTGGGTTCCATGAGTTCGGAATGCGACATGGATCACGTGTTACGTGGCAACTTCCCACTCGTATTGAGACGGTTGTGACCTCACTTGCGTTGGCTCGTATCGGAGCTGTCCAGAATCCAATCATTCCGATCTACCGCGATCGAGAAGTCGGGTTTGTTCTTCAGCAAACCGACGCGGAATATTTCCTGATTCCAGGAGACTGGAATGGTTTCGATTTCAACGAGATGGCCGTGCGGATCATGGATGATCTGGGTATCGAGCCGACCGTCATGATCGCATACGACGAACTTCCCCAGGCCGAGCCCTACACGCTCCCGCCAGCCCCAGCAGCGGGCGATGAGGTGCGGTGGATCTATTACACGTCGGGCACAACCTCAGCTCCGAAGGGTGTGCGTCACACCGACCAAACGTTGATGGCCGGCGGACTCGGGCTCGCCGATGCGTTGTCATTGACTGTTGAAGATGTCGGTTCGATTGCTTTTCCGTACGCTCACATAGCGGGCCCGGACTACCTGATGATGCTGCTCTACCGAGGATGTGGTGCAGTTCTCATCGAAGCGTTTGCTCTCGATGTAGCGGTCGAATTGTTTGCTCGAAAGGGCGCCACGATGGCCGGAGGCGGACCGGCGTTCTACCAGATGTACCTTGCCAAGCAACGTACGCAGCCGAACGAGAAGATCATTCCGTCGTTGCGTCTTCTTTCTGGCGGTGGCGCACCCAAGCCTCCAGAGATGTACGTCGAGGTCATGGCGGAAATGGGCATACCTATTTGTCATGGCTATGGCATGACGGAATGTCCGATGATCGCTCAGAGCGGACCAAGCGACACCGAAGCGCAACTCATGTACACCGATGGAAAACCGGTGACGGCCTGCGAGGTTCTTATCGTGACGCTCGAAGGGGTTGTCGCTACCGAGGGCGAAGACGGTGAAGTGCGGTTGAAGGGTCCAATGGTTTTCAAGGGCTACACCGATGATTCGTTGAATAAGGATGCCTTCGACGACGATGGCTGGTTCCGAACCGGCGATCTCGGTCACCTTGATGCCGACGGCCATGTCGTACTGACAGGCAGGTTGAAAGACGTCATCATCCGCAAGGGCGAGAACATCTCGGCGAAAGAGGTTGAGGACATGCTCTATCAACATCCCAAGGTTGGAGATGTTGCGGTTATCGGCCTGCCCGATCGCGAACGCGGCGAGCGTGTTTGCGCCGTTGTGGAGCGGGCCCCTGGTGCGGAAGACCTTGAGTTTGCCGAGATGGTGGCCTATCTCAAGGGCTCAGATCTGATGGTCCAGAAGATTCCCGAACAGCTCGAAGTTGTCGACGAGCTTCCCCGTAACCAAACGCTTCGCAAAGTTCTGAAGCAGGACCTGCGCGACATGTATCGAGAGAAGCCGTGGAGTCCGCCTGCGCGCTGAGTGCTGATCAGTTCGCTCGGAGTGGTCGGTAGACGCCGAGGACCCCGTTGCGTACCCATGCCGGAATCGGTTCTTCCGTGAGTTGGTCCCCGCTCGCATGGATGATTACGGAGTCACCCACTGACAACGCGACATGTCCGTCCATCAAAAGAACATCACCGGGTTGATCGAGGTTCGGGTCAAACTCGTCTCCAATTTTGGTTGCGGAAAAATCGGCGTCAATGGCCATTGCGTCTGTAGTCGTAGGTAAAGCAATACCGATTGCTGCAAACGCGGCGCTAACGAAACCAGAACAATCGAAAAATCCCGATCCGAAACGGTTTGTGCCGGGCGGGCACACAGGATCATCGGGCCGAAGTTCGGGCCCTTGGCACTGTGAGTATGGAGTCCCGAGATGCAGACGCGACCAACCGATCAGATAATCAACCGTTCGTGCCTCGGCACTATCGGGAACCGTTGTGATCAGCAGTGTTGTGGCCGCCGTCTGTCGTGGGTCACCTGGGATAGACCCAAGTCCTATCTCGGAGGAACGTGCAACTTGGCGAGCAGAACCGATGATCGCTTCGGTCAGTGCGGAGTTCGACGTGAGGCGATTGACGGCATGGCGAACGCCATCGATGCTGCGTAAGTCGTCGTTAGAAGCACAGAGAAGCCGAGCCGCTGCGATTGCTTCAGAGAAGAGCCACTCTGGGCTGTCAACGATGAGGTTGTCGTGCAGAGCGAACTCGGTCCACTGGGAAACCGTTAGCTGGAGGGGGCCAACTCGCACATCGGTCTCGGTCGATCCATCGACAGTTCCGTCATCAGAATCGACTGTTGCGCTGCCGAAGAGTCCTCGAAGTTCAGTGTCGGTGGCCCCTGCCGCCGAGAGAGTTGAGCCCTTTGTGCGGCCATGGTTGCTCATAATGCGCCCGAGTCCAACCAGCAATGCTGGAGCGACTTTGCATCGTGGGTCGAGCTCCTCTGCACGACTCGATGCACGAACGTACGCCCAATATGCCTGTCCCGGAAGCGTAGGTACGGCTGGTGAGATGACGTTATTCAATTCGTCAATAGCTGCGGATGCGGGGCCCTCGAGTTGAGCAACCCGCCGGCGCCGTTCTTGCGCGACTCCTTCTGCGTCTTTCACAGTTTTAGACAACCGTGACACTTGTGATTCTGCGCTTAAGACTTCGCGTGTGTCGGACCGGAGGCGAGATTCACTCATAGCGAGGATTCTCAAAGAGTCCGTATCAAACGTCTCGGTTGATCCACCTCGACCCATGTAGGCGTGGACCGCTACTCCGGAGAAGCGACCACGGTCTTCCTCTAACTTCCGTTTGGCGTTCCCGAGGCTCTGAGTCGCCGCAAGTTGATCGGCGTTGGCGCGCGCGTGGTCAGATTCGGATTGCTTTAACTCTCCAATCGCGACCACGAGGGGACCGAGTCGCTCCTCGTACCGCTCTTGCGCGGTTGCAATCTGCTCGACTGGGGATGCGCTGGCAGCCGAAAGTTCGATGCCCGCACCAGCGAAGAGCAGGGAGACTCCAACAATCAGAGAAGAGGCTCGTTTGAAGGGCATATGCGGGGCGCTCGCTATCCGTGAAGTGTTCAACCTACGGACTGGAGATTTCCCGTTTCTGTCATTTAGGAAAACGGAAGGGAAACGCCGGCTTTCTTTGTCACATCAGCGAAGAGTTATAGGGCGACTCTTGATGACTTCTTCGAAGAAGTCATTTCCTTTGTCGTCGACCACCACGAATGCGGGGAAATTCTCGACTTCGATTTTCCATACCGCTTCCATCCCGAGTTCTGGATATTCGAGGACCTCGACAGAACGAATGCAATCCTGAGCGAGCCGAGCTGCTGGTCCTCCGATTGAGCCAAGGTAAAAACCGCCGCGCCGTTTGCACGCCTCTGTCACGGCCTTTGAACGATTGCCCTTCGCCAGCATGACAAAGCTCCCGCCGTTTTCCTGGAACAGGTCGACGTAGGAATCCATGCGCCCAGCCGTGGTTGGTCCGAAGGACCCGGACGCGTAGCCCTCTGGGGTCTTTGCGGGGCCGGCGTAATAGACGCAGTGGTCTTTCAAGTACTGAGGGAGCCCTTCGCCAGCATCGATTCGTTCTTTGAGTTTGGCGTGGGCGATATCTCGAGCAACAACCATCGGACCGCTCAGGCTGAGGCGAGTCTTGATTGGAAGTTTGGAAAGCGTTTCGCGTATTTCGGACATTGGTCGATTGAGATCAATTGAGACAACGTCGCCTTCGAGGATGGTGTCTGTGACCTCAGGAAGAAACTGCGCAGGGTCATGTTCGAGTTGCTCAAGGAAGACTCCGTCGGCGGTGATCTTTCCGAGAGCTTGTCTATCTGCAGCACAAGAAACAGCGATAGCCACAGGACACGAAGCTCCGTGGCGGGGGAGCCGTACAACTCGGACGTCGTGGCAGAAGTACTTGCCCCCGAATTGAGCGCCAATGCCAGATTCCTGCGAGACCCGAAGGAACTCAGCTTCTAGTTCAAGATCTCGAAAGCCTTGACCGAATTCGTTTCCTTGCAAGGGAAGAGCATCGAGATATTTGGACGAAGCCATCTTGGCGGTTTTCAATGCAAACTCCGCCGATGTTCCCCCGACCACAACTGCTAAGTGATAGGGAGGGCAGGCAGATGTCCCAAGTAGATCCATTTTCTCGGCGATGAACTTCAGCATCGCAGCCGGGTTCAGAACCGCTTTGGTCTCTTGGAAGAGATAGCTCTTGTTCGCGGATCCGCCACCTTTTGCCATAAAGAAGAACTTGTAGGAATCGCCGTCAACCGCGCTGATTTCGATTTCGGCGGGAAGATTGGTCCCCGTGTTGATTTCCCGATACATGTCGAGTGGAGCCATCTGTGAATACCGAAGGTTGTCCGATTGGTAGGTGTCGAAGACGCCCCGCGAAATAGCGACCTCGTCATTGCCGGCGGTGAGAACGAATTGGCCCTTCTTCGCCTTGACAATTGCCGTGCCAGTGTCTTGGCAACCAGGAAGAATTCCGCCGGCGGCAATGTTCGCATTGCGCAGCAGATCGAGCGCAACGAACCGGTCGTTTCCGGATGCCTCAGGGTCGTCGAGAATTTTTGCGAGTTGTGCGAGATGTGGTGCACGCAGGAAATGCGCAATCTCGAACATCGCTGCAGACGTAAGTGTGGTGATTGCTTCGGAGGAGACCCTGAGAAAACTGCCTACCTCGGTGTCAACCTTTTCGACGCCATCAGTAGTGAGGAGCCGATACTCGGTCGTGTCGGGGCCGAGGGGGAGTAGGTCTTGATGAACAAATTCAGCCATGTCCGTACGGTACCCGCCTTATGCCCCAACTAACGCGAATAGAAACCTGTTTCAATTCGCAGGACCACCGCTTGTAAGGCTTTCGGGGAGGTTTGCAATGTGCCTCGGAATGGCGCAGCAAGGACGAGGAGCAGCGCAAGGTCCAGTGAGACCAGGACAACTATTGAAGTAACGACAAACGCTGCTCGCCGATGGCTGGCAACCGTAAGGATGACGGCATTCACGGTCAGGGCGATCCCGCTTAGTGCCAAGACGATAAGCAGCAACGTGGGAAGACTTCGGCTGGCGGCATCGGTCAATTCGTGACGAGAAGCTCCCACTTCATCGACGGCTGAAAGCAATTCGGAGGCAGCTGGCACGGACATTGACGAGGAATACACCGAATCGCGAACGGTTTGTTGCAACTCGCGGTAGCTCGCAGATTCGTTGAACAAAATGTCGTTTCCGCTCTGGAGCTGATCCCAACCATCGTCTGCTGTCGTTGTTAGATCAGCGGCGAGAGCGGTTTGAATTTCGATTGTCGAAGCACCTGGTGCGGTAGAGGCCCACGCCAGGCGAGCACTCGATGTGGACATGCGACTCACAACGGAATCTGCTGCGGACTGATTGGCCCATTGTGCGGCTATCGCAAATGACGAAAGGAGAGCAAAGAGCACCCCGAGTGTCGGCATGAGTGGGCTTGCATTGGTACTCGACTGGCTCGCGTGGTCCTTGAGCAGTCGAGTGCTCACGACCCTGGCAATGATTGCAATGCCCCCGACGATGAGGAAAACCATTGGAATCAAAATCCACCAGGAAAGTCCTGTGAGGAATGTCATGGGACAAGAGTGGCACGTTTTAGGTGGTCGAATCGTTAGAGGCGCTCGGCTACGGTTGAAGAGCACACGAGGAGGCGCCCATGAACGCTGTCGTAATCTACGAAAGCCTTACTGGCAATACCCAGAAGGCCGCAGGATTCATCGTCGATGAACTCGTTTCTCATGGGGTATCCGCCGTGGCTTGTTCAACAACAGCAGTTGATTACCAAGCACTCGCCGAGGCTGACCTCGTGATCGTGGGCAGTTGGACTGATGGTTTGTTTCTTTTCGGTCAGAAGCCCGCAAGTGCTGGTCGTCTTTCCCAGTTGCCGTTTCTTACTGGTAAGCGCGCTGCCGTGTTCTGCACGTATGCAATCGAAACGGGAAAGACACTCGAGAAACTCGAGACCATTATCCGTGACCGCGGTGCAGATGTGATCGGCGGAATGGCTATTCGTCGCAACAAACTTCAAGAGGGAAGTATCGAGTTTGTGTCGCGAGTTCTTGGAGTTGTCTCGGTCTGATTTTCCTCGGCTTCCTCCTGCGCCTCACTTGGGCGTATCGGAGTGAAGCACACGGCGCCTATGACCAACAGCGCTCTTATCGTCGATCGGATTGGTTCGTCGCCGTGTCCCGCTGGATCGACGAGGAAGATCCAAACAACGATGCACAGCATTTTTGCCCTCGTGGTCCGAGCTTGAATCGCAAAGGCGGCGAGCGCAACGAGTAGGAAGCCGAGATGGTGAGTCCAAGAGATGGGGCTTACCGCTGCGGTTGCGCAACCGACAATCGCAGCGACGGCGAGGAAGTCTTGAGCCCTCGAAGCTTTGACTGAGCGAACAAGGGTCACGGCGAGAATCGCCACCGCCACACAGACCCACAAGGCGGTTCGTCCTGTGCCCGTGCCGAAGGTACGAGCGGTCACGCCGAGAATCGAATTGTTCCTTGCATCGTCGAGGGCGCCGACACGGTCGGAGTTCCAAAGCAGGTTGGTCCAGTACTCGCGCGAATCGCTCGGCGCGAGAAGCCAACCGATTCCTGTGACTAGTCCAAGGGCGAAGAGAGCCCAAACTGCCGCCGCCCAACGTTTGGTCACTGCTAACCACACGATGAAAAGGCCGGGAAGCAGTTTGATCGCTGTCGCAAGGCCAATTGCGATCCCAGCGAATCTGCGGCTGCGGCGGAGAGCGTCGAGGTCGGCCAACACAAGCAACCAGATGATGATGTTGATCTGACCTTGCCGGAGAGTAAGCCAAACGGGGATGGTTACCGTTGAGGCGGCGAATGCCCACGACGACCAAATGAAGCGCTTCTCTGGTGCGATGCGAGCGAGTCCGGCTACCGACCAAGCGCAGCCAAAGAGCGCAAGCAGGTTTATGAAAGTGAAGACCACCTCGCGGCCGTCGGCGGTGAGTGGCGTGAGGGCGGAAAAGAGAAGAGGACCGATCGGCGGATAAGTGGCGGAAAGGTGAAAGGTGGGGTCGTGGTAGTCGTAAATTGAGCCGCCATTTATCCAGGCTCGAGCAGAATTTGTGTAGATCTGTAGATCAAGCAAGCCGTTGGGTGGACCCGCTTTCCATGCCTGCCACAGAGCGACCCCCGCCGCAGCCGAGAGTGCGATGACGGCGAGCGTGCGGCCACGCACACGTAGCGCCCAAGCAGCAACAACGATTACGGCCACGATGGCTGCTGGAGTCGTCCAAGGATTCACATACTCATACAGCCAGTCGGGCACCTCCGGACGCTAGCGGAGACA
>CAIPQK010000015.1 GCA_903867185.1 uncultured Candidatus Nemicrothrix sp.
GGCGGCGATGTTGCGTTTGCCGACGCGGCGCTCAAGCGTTTGATCGAGCGTGACGCAGTCGATCACGAGTTCATCGAGCAGCACACCAATCATTGGGAAAATATCGTCGAGCATCTTGGATCGGTCACCTATGACGAGCTGCTTTCCGATGCCGGTCTCACCATGGCCCAACTCGATGCGTTCGTCGATGAATACGCGGCGGCGAGTTCGGCGATTCTTCTTTGGTCGATGGGTATTACGCAGCACAAACATGCAGGCGAAGGTGTGCGCGGCATTGTGAACCTTGCTCTTTCTCGTGGCAATGTTGGTCGCGACGGTGCCGGACTCATGCCGCTTCGTGGTCATAGCGGTGTGCAAGGTGGCGCCGAGATGGGCGCTTATGCCACAGCGTTACCTGGCGGCCTTGAACCGAACGCAACGAATGCGGCATTGCTCGCAACAAAGTGGGGATTCGATGTTCCTGCTCATGCTGGTCTCACCGCAGCAGAAATGCCTGAAGCGGCAATGGCCGGTGAACTCGATGTGCTCTGGATGTCCGGCGGAAATTTCCTCGAGTCGCTTCCCGATCCGCGCGCTGTCGAACTCTCACTTGAGAAGGTGCCGTTGCGCGTACATCAAGACATTGTTTTGAGTTCGCAGATGCTTATCCCGGGCGACGACGTCATTGTCCTGCCTGTAAACACTCGTTACGAACAAGAAGGTGGCGGAACAGAAACCACGACCGAACGACGAGTCGTGTTTTCGCCAGAGATTCCTCGAATTGTTGGCGAAGCAAAAAGTGAATGGCGACTGTTCGCCGAGATCGTGTCTCGCGTGAAGCCCGAATTGGCTGATGCGTTCAAGTGGGCCGATAACCAACACCTCCGGCAAGAAATCGCGCGAGTCGTACCGGCCTATGCCGGAATCGAAACCCTCGCCGCGACTGGCGATCAGGTGCAGTGGGGTGGTCCGCATCTTTGCCAAGGCGGAGAATTCCCAACGGCCGATGGTCGTGGTCGCTTTAGCGTGTTGGCGCGTCCGACAATCGATCTTCCCGATGGCATGTTCACCGTGTCCACGCGTCGTGGCAAGCAGTTCAACACCATGGTGCAGAGTGAACATGACCCATTTACCGGGACCGGCCGCGATGCAATCTTTATTGATTCCGCCGAAGCCGCAGCTCTTGGGTTCCTCGACGGTGATCTCGTGACACTCCGTTCTGAGACCGGCGAGTTCACTGGCCATCTTCACGTCACTCGTTTGGCTCGGCGTTCGTTGCAGGTGTACTGGCCGGAAGGAAATGTTCTGATCCCCTCGGGCCCTGAGCACCGTGAAGGCGCCTCCCGTGTGCCTGACTACAACGCGGTTGTCACGCTTGCGCCCGCTGATCGCTCAACTCTGACGGTCTCCTGAGCCCCGGTCCGGGCCCTGCGGGTGGGCCGTAGACTCTCAACCGTGACTGAGATCGTTTCCCCCAAGATCGGCATGGCCGTTGTTCACCTGTTCTGCAAGGTGACGCCGTTGGCCGATGCCGAGGCCATTTCGTCGGCCGTTCAGAAGGCGCAAGCCGAAGGCGATCAGGTTGTGACCGTCGCCATTCTTGGCCATAAAGCCGATCTGGCGTTTATGGCGCTTGGTTATGACATGTGGCGAATCCGTCGTCTGCAGGCGGCGTTGCAAAGCGCCGGCCTTGAAATTGTCGACTCGTATGTTTCGCTTACCGAACTTTCTGAATATGCCCAGGGCGTTCCTGAACCGCAGCGTTCAGCGCGACTCACACCGGTGCTTCCTCCCGAGAACATGCCGGCTTGGTGTTTCTACCCAATGTCGAAACAACGCGGCGATGTGAACAACTGGTTCACGCTTCCCTACGACGATCGCAAAGAAATGATGTATGAACATGGCGCATCGGGCCGAACATTTGCTGGCCGTGTCGTGCAGGTAGTGACCGGTTCGACCGGACTTGATGATTTCGAATGGGGCGTCACACTGTTTGCCACAGCCCCTGACGATCTCAAGGAAGTTGTCTACACAATGCGATTCGACACCGCTTCAGCGTTGTACGCCGAGTTCGGACCGTTCTATACCGGAATGGTTGCGCCCGTCGATGAAGTCCTTTCGCAACTCGGCATTGACTGAGATCTTCGTGACTGCAATCGAAGAACGCGACGAACTTGCTGTTGCGCTTGATCGATTGCGGGAAGAACTGCGCGAACTCGAATCAGTGGTTGTCGCATTTAGCGGGGGTGCCGATTCAGCGTTTCTCGCCTTTGTCGCGAACGAAACGCTTGGCGCAGATCGATGCACGGTTGTGACTGCGGTTTCACCGTCACTGGCATCGAGCGAACATGCAGATTGTGCCGAACTTGCCTCGGAATGGGACCTCAAGTGGATCGAGGTTGAGACCACTGAACTCGAAAGCCTCGACTATCAGCGCAACGATGCTGATCGTTGTTTCCACTGCAAGACCGCGCTGATGGATGTTGTTGAACCGATAGCTGCCGATCATGGTGCTGTTGCAGTTCTTGGTGTGAATCTTGACGATCTTGACGATCATCGCCCTGGACAACGAGCAGCTTCGGAACGTGGCGCGCAGTTTCCACTTGTTGATTCTGGATTCACCAAACAAATGGTTCGAGATGCCTCGCTCCGCCTTGGCTTGCGCACATGGGATAAGCCAGCGGCTGCATGTTTGTCGTCGCGCGTTCCTTATGGAACGGCTGTCACCTTGTCGGTGTTATCTCGTGTTGAACGCGCCGAAGCTGCACTTCACGCGCTGGGCTTCCGGGAACTTCGTGTGCGCCACTACGACGACACCGCGCGGATCGAAGTTCCGCTTGCGGCAATCGATGCACTCATCCAACGACGTGCTGAGGTTGTCGAAGCGGTGACGGCCTGCGGGTATCGCTACGTCACGCTCGACCTTGAAGGCTTGCGTTCGGGCAATCTGAACGCTGCGCTTGAGCCATGAGTGACGCTCCATCGGGGCCATCAACTGCTGACCTTGATGCCCTCGCTGGTTACGCTGCTGTGCTCGCCGATGGCATAGAACGGGCGATTGGGCCCTGGGTGGAACGTTCAGTCGAGATCGTTTGCGAGAAGTCTGGCGTCATGGTCACCGGCAAGCTGCGGCAGCAGGCTCGAACCGCGGGGGCCGAGGCCACCGCCGAGATCGCTCCTCGTGTGCATGCGCTTCTTGCCTTAGACATCGATGAGCAGCGTCTAGGTCCGCTTGAGCTCGTCCGCAGCGCGGTTCGCTGGCCCACACAGGTCTTGCGGGATTTGGGCGTCAGGGCGGCTGCTCGAGACGAGTCAGCGAAAGCCATGTTCCCTGACGACGACTACGACCTCACCCCGGCCTCGTTCGGTGATCTCGACCCAGCCCTTCATGAACCTGGCTTGGTCTGGGGCGCAGCCAAAGCCCATGTTTTCTTGGCGAGGCGCCGGGCGGCCGGTCAGCGCTAGCGCTCGGTCAGACTGCGAGAAGTCTCAGTTTACACAACCGAAACAATCGCGGAACGGTAAAGAAACAACCTGACGACAGTCTTTCGTTGATCTTGCGTGTTCATGGCGCAGTAGGCGATGAAAGGGTGCTTCGTGATTGATAGTGGCGATACCGCGTGGATGCTGATCTCAACCGGGTTGGTGCTGTTCATGACCCCAGGCTTGGCCTTTTTCTACGGCGGAATGGTTCGGGCCAAGAACGTTCTCGGCATGCTCATGCAGAACTTCTTTGCCATGGGTCTCATGGCAATCCTCTGGGTCACGATTGCGTTCTCGCTGGCCTTCGGAAACTTCGGCGATGGCGGGTTCATCGGTAACTTCGACTTTGCGTGGATGCACAACATCAACGCGACGACGGGCAGTGAAGCATTCGCTCTCACGATTCCGTTTGTGTTGTTCTGCGCCTATCAGATGACGTTCGCCGTCATCACTCCCGCACTCATTACTGGCGCAACTGCTGATCGATTCAAGTTCAAGGCCTACGCGATCTTCATCGCGATATGGCTCGTACTTGTCTACGCGCCAGTTGCTCACTGGGTATTTGGTGGTGGGTGGCTCGCGAAGCTTGGAGCACTCGACTTTGCTGGCGGCGCCGTTGTGCACATCAACGCTGGCGCTGCTGCACTTGCCGTGATCCTTGTCCTGGGTAAGCGCAAGGGTTGGCCGCGTGAAGGCATGCATCCGCACAACCTTCCGTTCACTCTTCTTGGCACCGGCATTCTGTGGTTTGGATGGTTCGGTTTCAATGCTGGCTCCGCACTTGGCGCAAATGGCATCGCCGCAACAGCGCTTATGAACACGTTCCTTGCCGCATCGGCAGGCATGATTGGTTGGCTTTTGTTTGAGCGCATCAAGGATGGGAAGCCGACAACACTCGGCGCCGCGTCTGGTGCGGTTGCAGGTCTCGTGGCTATCACGCCCTGTGCGGGTTACGTCGGTGGTATGGCACCGATCCTCATTGGTCTCGCTGCAGGCGTGTTGTGCGTCTTTGCCATCCAACTCAAATTCAAGTTTGGTTACGACGACAGTCTCGATGTCGTTGGTGTGCATCTCGTCGGAGGACTTGTTGGCGCATTACTGCTCGGATTCTTCGCTGATGCGACGATCAATCCAGCGGTGAAGAACAAAGGGTTGTTCGTCGGGGGCGATGCCAAATTGCTCTGGTACCAGTTCGTCGCGTCAGGCGTCACGCTCGTGTTTTCGTTCACCGTGTCGTTCATCATTGCCAAGGTGATCGATAAGTGCATGGGGATTCGGGTATCGGAAGAAGATGAGTTCGAAGGTCTTGATCTCAGTCAGCACGCCGAGTCGGCCTACAGCTTTGGCAACACCGGATCGATGGATCGAATCTGACATGAGAATGAACGCAAAATATCGAGGCGGTATTTGGCCACAATGCAAGATCGAAGGGGTACGGTAAATCCATGAAACTCGTGTCGGCGATCATCAAGCCCCACAAACTCGAAGACGTAAAAGATGCCCTTAAAGAGGCCGGCATCACCGGAATGACGGTTGATGAGGTCAAAGGTTTCGGTCGTCAGGGTGGAAAGACCGAGATTTACCGCGGTGCGGAGTACGTCGTTGATCTTCTTCCCAAAGTTCGCATCGACACGATCGTGCCCGACGAACTCGCCGATCAGGTCGCCGACATCATCGTCGTAGCTGCACGAACCGGCAAAATCGGGGACGGCAAAGTCTGGATCACCACTGTCGACAAACTCATTCGTATTCGTACTGGTGAGCTTGGCGACGACGCGGTCTAACCGTCCGAGCCCTTTCAGACTTTATGGCGCCTGAACTCGACCGACAGGCGTTACTCGACGACGCATCCGTCCGCGGTATTGCGTTTTGTGAACTGTTGTCGGAAAAAGTCGATAGTTGGCTAGCGGGATTATGGGATGCGGCGGGCGGACCTCAACAAGGTGCGGCGCTTGTCGCCGTTGGCGGTTACGGGCGCGCAGAATTGTCGCCAGGTAGCGACATCGACGTCTATCTCCTTTATGAACCCAAAGTAGAAGTCCAACAATTAGCCGAACGTGTTTGGTATCCGATTTGGGATCAGGGCATCAAGTTGGGTCATGCGGTACGCACGATCAAAGAGACGTTGGCTCTGGCATCCGATGATCTCGATACCGCAACAGCGATTCTGTCGGTTCGCTATTTGGCTGGCGATCAACGATTAGCTGACGAACTCGCAACAAAAGGAACGGAACTCTGGGAGAAACGCGCAAAGCGTTGGCTTGATGAAATGGATCTCCGCGTCCGTTCTCGCCACAGTGAATCGGGAGAGGTTGCATTCCTTCTCGAGCCCGATCTCAAGAACGGTCGCGGCGGATTACGCGATGTGCATGCCATCGGCTGGGCGGAGCGGGCCGGTATGCCGCTCCTCGCCGGAGATCACGATGCAATCGCCGAAGCGTATGAAGTCGTGTTGTCGGCGCGCGTCGAACTGCAACGGCGAACTGGCCGGCACTCAGACATTCTTTTGCTCGAAGAACAAGATGCGGTAGCTGCTGCACTCGGCTTCGACGATGCCGACGTGTTCATGCGTGCTCTTTCCACCGCAGCTCGAACAATCGCGTGGGTAAGCGATGAACTTTGGTTCCGCGTTCGTTCCTCTCTCGATGGTCCGACTCGACGGAAGTTGCGACGCGACGAAGAAGCGCTCGTCGGGGTCGTTGTTCGAGATGGTTCTGTCGCACTGGCCGCTGGGGCGGAACCAGCGAATGATCCCTATCTCGTTCTCCGAGTTGCGGTAACTGCGGCTCGAAACGATGCTCGCATCGAGCGCACAACGCTCGACCAACTCGCAGAGTCGAAGCCGTTAACAACGCCATGGTCAGAAGAGGCTCGTCGATTGTTCGTCGAACTTTTTCTCGCGGGTCGGCCAGCGGTACAAGTAGTGGAAACTCTCGACCAGCGTGGACTGTGGGAACCGATTTTCCCAGAGTGGTCAGTCATTCGGTGTCGTCCGCAGCGCAACGCGTATCACCGCTTCACGATCGATCGGCACTTGTGCGAGACCGCCGCGAATTCGGCTGCGTTGGTTGATCGTGTCGACCGACCCGACCTTTTGGTAGTTGGGGCGCTACTGCACGATATCGGTAAAGGCCGCCCAGGCGATCACACCGATGTTGGCGTTGAACTCATTGCGGAGATTGCACCTCGCATGGGATTCGACGATGCCGACACATTGATTCTTCAGCAGATGTGTCGACACCATCTTCTGCTTCCCGACACCGCGACCCGGCGAGACCTTTCCGATGATGGAACGATTTCTTTTGTTGCCGAATCGGTTGGAACGCTGACTTGCCTTCGACTTCTGGACGCGCTCACAGAAGCAGATTCCATTGCAACGGGTACCGCTGCGTGGGGTTCGTGGAAAGAGGAACTTGTCGGCGTTCTTGTAGATCGCGTTTCGCATGTCCTTTCAGGCGGTTCTGTTGCCGATGCGACTGACACCGGTTTTCCCACTGCCCATCAGCGTGATCTTCTTGCCCAGCGTCGGCGCATTATTGAAACAGTTGACGATCAAATTGTTGTCATTAGCCCCGATCGTCCCGGTTTGTTCTCTCGAGTTGCCGGAGTGTTGTCTCTGAACGGGCTCACGGTTCTTGAAGCTGCCGCTCATTCGGCCGAGAACCAAATGGCGCTTGAACAGTTTCGAGTTCAGAGCAATTTCGATTCTGAGATTCCGTGGGATCGTGTGATTCGCGATCTCGAGAAAGCCCTCGATGGTCGCCTTGCGCTTGCGGCTCGCCTCGAGGAGCGGTCGAAGGCCTATCGCCGTCCTCGCCGACTCCCCGGTCTCGTTACCCATCCTGAGGTCATCGTGGACAATGACCTTTCTCACGATGCAACGGTGCTTGAAGTCCGAGCGCCTGATGGTGTCGGTGGGTTGTGGCGCATTACGCGGGCGCTCCACGAACTCGATCTCGACATCACCTCGGCCAAGATTCAGACGATCGGCACTGACGCGGTCGACTCGTTCTATGTGCGTGATTCCGAGGGTCGGAAGATCACCGATCACGATTACTTGGGCGAGATTCGCCGGTCGTTGCTCTATTCGTTGGAGCGGTCTTCCGGTAACTGATCAGGACCGATAGCGTTCGGCCATGGCTGATCCGGTGACCCCGCAGGACCTCATCCGTTGGAGCGAAGCGCTCGCGGGCATTGCTCGCACCGGTCTCGGATTCACTCAGAGCCTGTACGAGCAGGAACGGTTTGAAGAAGTGCTCGCCGTTGCTGCGGACATGCGCGTTGCGGCTGGAAGTTCGTACAACCCCGATGATCTCGTACACGAGTGGATGAAGTCCGTAGGCGTTGGCGTGCCCGGCTACCAAAC
>CAIPQK010000016.1 GCA_903867185.1 uncultured Candidatus Nemicrothrix sp.
CTACTTGCGTAACAACCTCGACAAGAAGTCGATCTGCGTCGATTTGAAGGCGCCCGAAGGCAAGCAACTCATTCTCGACCTTGCTCCCAAGTTCGACATCGTGGCCGAGAACTTCAAAGGTGGTGCGCTTTCACGCATGGGTCTTGGGTACGAAGACATCGCTGCTGTGCATCCCGGCGTGATCTATCTGTCAGTTTCCGGATTTGGCAACACCGTCGCAACGCCGTACGACGGTTGGCCCGCTTACGCCGCGGTCGCAGAAGCAATGAGCGGCATCTACGACTACAAACTCGAGCCCGGTCGCCCGCCCGCAGTTTCACCCGTTGGCGCGCTCGGCGACATCGGTACCGCACTGTTCGGCACCATCGGCATCCTCGCCGCACTTCGTCATCGCGATCGCACCGGCTTGGGCCAGTACATCGACGTTGCGATGTTCGACGCCATGGTCTCGATGACTGACCTCGTCACCAACTTCTGGTCACTCGGTTTGCGCCCCGCCCCAGGTCAAGGCTTGGCCATGATCCTTGATGGCTTCGAAGCATCCAATGGCTGGTTCATTATTCAGGTTGGTCGCGAGCATGAGTTTGAACGCCTCGCCAATCTCATCGGCAAGCCGGAATGGCTCACCGATGAGCGTCTTTCCACTCGTGCTGGCTGGCGCGAGCACATGGACGACATGCTGCGCCCCGGGGTCAAGGAATGGGCCGCCGATAAGACCAACATCGAAGCCTGTAAAGCACTTGCCGATGCCGGCGTTGCGGCGGGGCCATGTCTCACCGCACAACAGGTGATCGACGACCCGCACGTTGCTGCCCGCAACATGCTCATGGAGATCCCCCGCCCGGAAGGCGGCGACCCGGTGCTCACCCCCGGTAACCCCATCAAAATGTCGCGAGTTTCCGAAGGCCCCGACGTGCGTATGCCGTGGCTCGGTGAGCACACGAACGAGGTGCTTGCCGCCGAACTTGGTCTCGACGATGCCCGCATCGAACAACTTCGTACCGACGGAGTCATCGCATGAGCGAACTCTCTGCGCACCCGGCAGTTGCCGCTGTTCAACAACACGCCAGCAACTGGAACGCGCAGGATCGCACCGCCTGGCTTGCACTGTTCGACGACAGCGTCACGTTCGAGGACCCGGTTGGTAAAGCCCCAAAAATTGGGCGCGCTGCTGCCGAGGGTTCATGGGACAACTCGTTCACCGAAGGTCGCGTATGGACCTTGCATCCCCAAAAGATCATCCCCGGGGGCACGCACGAAGCCGCGGTCGAGATGCTCAATAAAGGCACTCTTCATGGCGAACTTGTCGAGTTGCGCGGTATCGAGATCTACAAAGTGAACGATGCCGGCAAAATCATTTCGGTGCGGGCATTCTTTGAACAGCCCACTGATTTCGAACTGAATCCGTTCTTCATTCCTGAGGGTTAAGCCACATTTCCAGCGATGCATCTTCCCAATCGTCGGGACCGACGATGGTGCGGGGCAGCGGCGTCATCACATGAGTGGTTCCGCCAATGGTGTAGTCCGCGCTTCGGCGTTCCCATGCCACGATGCGCTCATCGGCTTCTCCTTCATCGCATAATCCGAGTGCGGTATCGCGGTTTCGGTGCAGGCGAATTTGCGCCGGGATGTTGGTCGACCACACCATGACAACTTCGTGCGGGTTCGACACAACTTCATAGAGACCAACTGGTTCGTGCTCATATTCGCGCCACAACGGAACTCGTTCGGCAACGTTGGCAGCCAAGAACTCGAGTGCAGTACCGGCGCGCACATCGAGTACTTCGTGCACAAAGAGCGTGCCTTTCAATTTCTTTTCGACGAGATCTGAGGTGGTTGGGCTGCCAGGAACGCCAGCCAGAAGGCGGTCGAAGCCACCGCTGCGCCACTGCGCGGCCTTGTCCCACCAATCGCCGTAGAACGCGTTGCGCCGTTTCAGATTCAGGCGGTCGACATTGCGACCCCATGACTCCCAGCCCTTGTCGCCGCAGTCCCAGATATTTATGACCTGCGGCCAACGACCGCCTCCTTGCGCACAGACATAGAAGGCGCCAAGAAGGTTGTTCATCTCAGGCATACGAAGCACTGGGTCTTGCCAGAGGTGCTCCATGTAGTCGTACTGACCTTGACCAACGACATCGACAACTTCATGCAAGTACAAACTGCGCTTGGCCATAACTTCCCCTTCGAGAGCGATCGACGAAACCTACTGGGCAAACGCGAAGAGGGCGCCGGCCGAAGCCGACGCCCTCTTCAACATCTGTGATCGCCGAACTACTTGGTGATCGGGTACCAAACAGCGTCTACAGGAACCCAGCACTGAATATCGGCTGGGCAGTTGTTGTAGGTGCCATTGGCGTTCTTTGCAGTGCCCGTGGGCGCTGCGGTCAGCTTGTCGCCATGGATGAAGTCGGCGATGTAGGTCTTGCCTGTGGCTTGTGAACCCTTGCTGTCAGAGCCAAGAGCGACCGGAAGGCTGCCAAGACCGCGAACGGCCTTCATGAAGCTTTCACGGGTGAGCTTCTTGCCGGCCTTTTCAAGACCCAGCTTCACCACATTGCTGAGTGTGCATTCGTTCGGCGGGGAGTCGGAACTCGCCTTTGTGCCATCAGGCATCGTGCGGGTTTCGCCGGAAGGAATACCAGGAGTGGACTTGACGCCACCGAAGTCGCTTGCAGAAATCTTGTCGAAGTGTGCACGACATTCTTTCTCGAAATCGGTTTCAACACGGAGCTTGCCCTCGAATGAGGTCGAATCGCCGAACACCGTGTAGCAGACACCACCAACGGCGGAAGGCTTGAGGCTCTTCGCTCCATATGCGGTACACATCGAGGAAGCAACGTCGAGGAAGGTGAACTTCCAGCCATTGCCTGCTGCGTTGTCCCAGAAGCCACCTGAAGCGGTGAACTGAAGGGCAACAACAACGTTGGCAACAGTCGCTGCCTTGAAGGTGTTGACGGCAGCAGCCGATTCGGTGTTCTGAATGCCCGGGTCACCCTGAAGAGTGTTGACCTGAGCGACCGTGACCTTGTTGCCATTGGCTTCAAGGGCGGCCTTCGCTACGGCAGTCGCTGCAACATGCTCTGGACCGTTACCGCTGAGGATGCCAACCGCGGCGCCCTTCGGGATTTGACCAGACTTGACCGCTGAACTGATGCCTGAACTCGCATTGATCTCCGCCGAAGGCGAGATCGAGGTGAGCCAACCGGTGTCATGAGCAGACTGCGGGGCAACATCACCAAAGAAGGTGGGAACGCCTGCAGCAGCGATGCACTCGATGTACTTCGCGCCCATGCCATTGGTGTTCATAAATGCGAACACTGGGGTATTGATCGTGGCATCGTCGCAAACCTTCTGCGCAGTTGCTGGCTTGACCGGATCCCACGTCATTACGACGCCTTCAACCTGACGGCCGTTAATGCCGCCGGCTGCATTCCAATCGTCAAAGAAGGACGTGACGCGCTTGGAAAGATTCTGCGTCGTAAGTGCCGGAGCAAGTGCCATACCTGCTGCACGGAGGCCATCGAGATCGGAAACGGCAACACCGATCTTGACCGAGGTGTCAGTGACACCAGTGGTGTCACCTCCGCCGCCTGATGAACCGCTATCGCTGCTGGAGCATGCAGCCAAGCCAGCTGTGAGCGTGAGTGCGCACACAACCGCTACGACCGCAGTCCAGGTTCGTGAACGTGCCATGAAGAAGTCCCCCCTGAGGATTCTCGAGTTGATTCCCGCAATTGCGAGAACTCGAACTGTAGCAAGAACTCACATCTAAGGTGACCGTCGTCACGCCCCAGGATCTTCCGCTAGGTTTCCCGTGGGATTTGGGGGATTCGACACTCGCTGTCGCATGCCTCTCGAGGCAAAGAATGGGGAGATCTGTGTCAACCACTGATCAGGGCGAAACAAGTAATCAGGGGCTTTCTCGTCTCACATCGGCAATTTTTGACGAGGAGCAGCAGCGACTCGACGCTGCTGCCGAAGAAGCGGTAACGCTCCCCGACGATCTGCTGCCTGGAGTCGGTGGAAAGGGCATGCGCCTGAGCGAGGGACTCCGCGAAGGCGGCGTGAGCATGATCCTCCTGCTCATCATCCTCATCATTGTCGAGGAGTTCCAGCGTGTTGCCCTGCTCGTCCTTGGTCCCGACATCCAAGATTCGCTGCATATCTCCGACACGACACTTCTTGGCCTCATCAGTTTCGGTGGCGTCATCCTGGTATTGGCCAGCCTCCCCTTTGCTTGGCTCGCTGATCGATACGCGCGCACAAAGGTGCTCGGCATCGCCACCGGCGTGTGGGGTCTCTTCGGCCTCATGATCGGTTTTGTCGTCAATCCATTTCAGTTAGGAATCGCAGCGGCCGGGACTGGTGTTGGCGCAGCGGCAAATATTCCGATCACACCATCTCTCATCGCCGATCAATACCCCATTGGCGTTCGCACTCGAATGTTCGCCGCGCAAACATTCGGCCGACCTGCCGGTCAGGTCATCGGCCCGATCGTTGCTGGCGGAATTGTCGCGATTGCTGGAAACCACGCCGGCGACTGGCGTTGGCCGTTCTGGCTCTTCGCTATTCCCGCCACCCTGCTCGGCGTTGCCTTCTTGATGAAGAAGGAACCACAGCGCGGACGCAACGAACAGCTCGCCGTCTTCGGCGAAGACCTGCCGCCCAACACTGTTGACGACGGTCCAGTACGCCTCAGTGCGGCAATGGCCCGACTCAAGAAAGTTCGCACGTTCTATTTCCTTATCGTTGGTATTGGCGTTCTTGGTTTCGCGCTTGTCGCGGTTCCTGCCACCTTCAATCTCATGCTCAAAGATGTCTACGGGTACGACGCGTTGAAGCGCGGTTGGATCATGTCGATCACTTGGGCCGGCTCGCTCATCGCAATTCCAATCGCTGGTCGCTACGGCGAACGACTCTTCCGCAGAAACCCACCATCGGCCTTAAAGCTCATGGGTGTTGCCGTCTTGCTTTATGGCTTCTGCCTTACCGTCGGCCTCCGCTTTGAACAAGCCGGAATCATGATTGCGTTCTTTGCTATCGGCAATGCGTTTCAGGGCATGGCGTTCACGCAACTCGGCCCAACCATCTCTGCCGTAGTCCCCTACCAAATGCGGGCACAGGCCTTCTCGATGGTGGGCGTCTACATCTTCCTTATGGGCGGCTTCTTCGGCGGTCTACTCACTGGCGCATTCTCCGATGCGTTCGGGCAGCGCACCGCCCTCACTGTCGTCATTCCGCCCGCCGCCCTCATCGGCGGACTCATGATCATTTACGGATCCCGCTACATGAAGCGCGATATTTCGCTCACCGTTTCTGAACTCATGGAATTACAAGAGGAGCAGAAGCGGATGGCCGCGGACCCCGAGAACATTCCTGTTCTTCAGGTGCGCAATGTCGATGCTTCCTATGGAACCCTGCAGGTTCTTTTCGACGTCAGTTTCGAAGTCAAAAAAGGTGAGTGTCTTGCTCTCCTCGGCACCAACGGCGCCGGAAAATCAACAATCTTGAGGTCCATCAGCGGCTTGTTGAATCCTGACCGCGGCGTTATTCGCATGAACGGTCGAACGATCACTCTTGTCGATCCTCAGTACCGAGTCGCTCTTGGGATGATGCAGATCCCTGGCGGCGAAGCGGTATTCCCGTCGATGTCGGTCGCAGAGAACCTTGAACTCTGGAGCGAACTCATCGAAGACAAGAAGAAACGTGCAGAACGAATCGACGCAACGTTTGAAGCGTTCCCAGAACTTCGCCATCTCATCGATTCAAAAGCCGGTTCACTTTCGGGCGGACAGCAGCAGATGCTGGCCCTCGGTAAAGCCATCATGCTTGAGCCCGACCTGCTTCTCATCGACGAGTTGTCACTTGGACTCGCACCAATTGTCGTGCAACGTTTGCTCGGCATTGTTGAGAAACTGAAAGAACAGGGAACAACGATGGTGCTGGTTGAACAGTCAGTCAACGTTGCGCTTTCGGTCGCAGACCGAGCAGTGTTCATGGAGCGTGGTCAAGTGAAGTTCGAAGGTCCAGCCCAAGAATTGTTGGAGCGCGATGACCTCTTGCGGGCCGTGTTCCTTAGCGGAGAGGGTGCCTGATCATGATGTTCGGACTCACACTCAGTGGAGACATCGTCTTCTCCGGCCTTATTCAAGGCCTGGTCTACGCACTCGTAGCCTTCGGCCTTGTACTTATCTTCCGAGCAACCGGCGTTATCAACTTTGCTCAAGGACAGATCGGCGCGTTCGGCGGCTACGCCATGGCGTTGCTTTTTGTCCAGTACCACGTGCCCTACGGATGGTCAGTGCCGATTGCACTTGCTTCGGGCGTACTCCTTGGCGTCGCATCGGAACTCATCCTTCGCCGATTGTTCACCCAACCGCGACTGCTCCTTTTCGTCGCAACGCTCGGGCTCACTCAGCTCATCCAGCTACTGCAACTGCGTCTCCCGATCCCCGATGGCAAAGAAGCCGGCGTTAGCTACCCGGTGCTCATCAGTGGAAGTTGGGAGATCTTCGGCATCACCGTGACCGGCCCAATGATCACGATCATCGTCGCTGTCCCTATGTTGATGCTTGGGCTCACGCTATTGCTTCAGAAATCGAAATTCGGCCGACAGGTTCGAGCCACTGCTGACAATGCTGCCTCAGCGCAACTTGCGGGCATCTCGATTCGTTCGGTTTCGACCAAAGTCTGGGCTCTCGCTGGCCTCCTTGCCGTTATTGCTGCCCTACTTATTGCACCTGTCCAGGGCGGCAACATCGCAACGGTCAGTTCCGCACTCGGCCCCAGCCTTCTGCTCCTCTCGCTCACCGCAGCGATGTTCGGCCGCATGCGTTCGTTCGGATGGACCGTCATTGGCGGAATCATCGTCGGCATCGTCAACATGCTCTTTGTCACGTGGGGTCAGATCGGTGAGGTTCCGCAGGGTTCCAATGTTCTCGCCATCTTTGTGATCTTGCTCCTACTCATCTTGTTCAATGGCAAGTCAAGTGGCATGAGTGCCGACGAATGGCAGCTCACGACCAAGTTGAAGGCAGCGAACGAAGACCTCCGTAAGCACCCGCTGTACCGAGCGTCAACCATCATCGGCATTGGCCTTCTTGTTGGCGGCGCCCTTCTTCTTCCCCAACTCTTCGACAAGCCCACCGACTGGCTTCGCTATGCAGAAATCATGGTGTGGATCATTGCTGCCCTATCGGTCACGGTGCTCACCGGTTGGGCCGGACAGTTGTCCTTGGGTCAATTCGGATTTGTCGCTATCGGCGGTTACTTCACCGTGAAGTTCTCCGGGGGCATGCCCGTTCCTGTCGCCATTTTGATCGGCGTCGCGTTCGGTGCAATTGCTGCGCTCATCATTGGCGTCCCCGCTCTTCGAATAAAGGGGCTCTTCCTAGCAGTCATCACGCTTGGGTTCGGTTTGATGGTTCGAAACTGGCTCATTTTTAATAGTGCACTCTCTGGACAGGGAGCAATCGCGAAACTTCAGGTCAATCGAGCGAAGGGCTACAACCTTTTGTTCTGGAACGTGAAGGGCAACAACTTCCAAGGCGTGTATTGGTTCTGTCTTCTTGTAACGGTCCTCGCCATTTTGCTGGTGTGGCAGATCCGACGAACTGGTGTTGGTCGATCCATCATCGCGGTGCGCGACAACGAACTCACCGCTGCGGCGTACACCGTCTCGCCCACCGCCAAGAAGATCATCGCGTTCGCCATTTCAGGCGGTCTCGCAGCTCTGGCTGGTGGACTGCTTCCGCTGCTTTCGGCTCAGTTGGAGCTCAGTCCCAACGGCGGTTGGTTCGACGTTGAACAATCGCTTCGAGTCGTTGCCGTTGCCGTAGTCGGCGGTATCGCCTCAATCACTGGCGCCATCCTTGGTGTCATCGTCATCGTCGCGATTCCGATTCTTTTCGACGGAACACCGCAGGTGAAGTTGTTTGCCAGCAGTATCGGCATGCTCGTCGTCCTTCTGTATTTCCCAGGTGGTCTTATTTCGATCATCCATTCAGCACGCGATCTTCTTCTGGGCTGGCTCGCCAAGCGCACCGGTTGGGAGCCGAAGCGAAACACGCAAGTTGGTTCCGTCAGTTCACTGGCATCGGTGAAGACTCACGACGAGAACAGTGCAATGCCTCTCGTGGCAACCGACGTCACTGTTCGCTTTGGCGGACGCGTTGCTGTCGACGGCGCCTCGATCACCGTCAAGCCTGGCGAGATTGTTGGACTCATCGGCACCAACGGGGCCGGCAAGTCAACACTGATGAACGCGATCAGTGGTTTCGTTCCCAGCACGGGCAGCATCGAAATCTTTGGCACCGAAGCTCACAATCAGTCCGCCCCACGCCGGGCTCGACTCGGCATCGGTCGTGCGTTCCAGAATGCTCGCTTGTTTGCATCACTCAGCGTCCGCGAAACCCTCATGGTCGCTTTGGAAGCACGAGAGAGTTCCCTGTTGGTTCCTTCGATGCTTTCGCTTCCACCCTCTCCGCAACGTGAGAAGCGCAAGCGCAAGCAGGCCAACGAGATCATTGGCTACCTCGGACTGTCTCGTTACGCCGATGCCCTTCTGGGCGAACTCTCTACCGGCACGCGACGCATCGTCGAACTTGGTGCGCTCCTGGCGCTCGATAGCGAACTGCTGCTTCTCGATGAGCCCACTGCTGGTGTGGCCCAGAAAGAGACAGAAGCCTTCGGACCGCTCATCGAATCGATCCGCAAGGAACTTGGTGCGTCAATCCTGATCATTGAACATGACATGCCGATGGTCATGTCGATCTCTGACCGGATCTACTGCCTCGAAGCAGGCTGCGTCATCGCCGAGGGCGATCCCAAATCGATTCGCAGCAACCCTGCGGTGATCGCGTCCTACCTCGGCACTGACGAACGAGCCATCGCCCGCTCCGATTCGTAGATAGCAGAACGGAACGCTGATTACGCGCTAACCGTCGGCGAGGATCTTCATGACCTCGTCGGCGGGACGGCCTGTGCGCAGCAACTCGGCCATGATCTTCATCGATTGGTCGATGTGGGTGAAGAAGCCGTAATAGCCCTCGCACAGATAGTTGAGGCCGTCTTCGCCGTCGGCTGTTGTCGTAAACCGATTACGTGGGCACTCGCCATGACAGGCAAATCGAACCTCGCAATTCACGCACTGCGAGGGCAAGGTCGTCGCCTTTGCCGAGCCGAATGCTTGTTGTTGGGGTGACGCGACCATCTCAGCCAAGTGCTGTGTGGCGATGTTGCCCAAAAGAAAATCTGGTTCGACATAGTGATCGCAGGAATACACGTCACCGTTGTGCTCGAGAGCGATTGCCGTTCCGCAGGTCTCAGAGAAGATGCACATCGATGACTGCATGCCAAGCCATGCCGCAAGCGCAGCGTCGAAGGAGGGAACGAAAATCTCGCCCACGTCGTTGTGCACCCACTCGTCGAACACCTCTGTGAGGAACTTCCCCCACTGAGCGGGCGTCACGGAACGTTCCGTGACCAGCGAGCCCTCTTGGAGATAGAGCGGACGTTCTGATGCCCGCTCGCCCCAGCCCGCATCGGCCTTGTCGATGAGTTCGGGGGTGGCTCGCTCAACGATGGGAATCAACTGAATGAATCGAACTCCGAGGTCGTCGCGGAAGTGCTTGTACACCTCAAGACCATGAGCGGCGTTGGCGGCATGCACCGAACACAGCACATTTGTGGCCACATTGTGGCGTTGCAGCAACTCCCACGCCGCTTTGACCCGCTCGTAGGTGGGGCGACCTTGCTTGTCGACTCGATACGCATCGTGCATTGCAGGAGGCCCATCGATGGAAAGACCCACGAGGACCTGCTCAGCAGCGAGAAACTCACACCATTCGTCGTCGAGCAACGTGCCATTGGTTTGCAGGGTGAATTCCAGAATGCGTTGCGGTCCAGCGATCTCCTTGGCCTTGGCCACAAGGCGCCGGTAGAACTCCACGCCCATCAACGTGGGCTCCCCGCCCTGGAAGGCGATAGTGACCTCTCGTGTCTGATGAGACTCGATCAGTTGGGTGAGATAGGTCGTAACCAGGTCATCGGACATGCGAAAGCGATCGCCGGGATAAAGCTGCTCTTTGGAAAGGAAGAAGCAGTAGGTGCAATCGAGATTGCAGATCGCTCCGGTGGGTTTCGCCAACACGTGGAACGCAGGAGGAAACCCCTCGGGCCAAGTTGGCGGGAGTTCCGGAGCACCTTTTCGGCCGATGGAAACCGGCTGACTCACATGAATGATGACTCGGCAGTGAGGCCGAGTTCAGGCCAAGCCCCCACGACTATGGGCTGCATGTTTCCATAACCAACGCCGCCACCAATGGGATCGGTGATGCGCACCGTGGTGTCGCGAATTTGGTGGAGTTTTCGAGCAGTTTCTGGCTCGGTGCAATCGGCAATGCGTTCGCCCTCGACATTGAGTTCGCCACGCCATTCGCCGTGATGATGGCCGTTCCAGCCGAAGTACAAACCGGCGCCGAGGTGAAAGCCCGTATCGCCAAGGACCTCGACTTCGAAGTTGCGGGCAGATCCGTCGCTCATCGTCGCGAGGATCTTTCCGCCCTTAAGCCGGCGATTCGACGTGTCGTAGGTGAAGTCTTGGTCCACGTCGGCCATATGCGTGACCGAGCCATCGGTTTCTTCGATGATCGCGGTGACGTTCTTTTGCAAGAAACCGGGCAACACCGTTTTTGCGACATTGAAGAACAGTCCGTAGTGACTGCCATCAGGGCGCTCCATGAGGATGGGGCTCCAGAAGAACTGAAACTGTCCACCATCGAGTCCGCGCTGGGGTTCCATATCGGTCGGCGATTCGCCAACGTCATAGCGCACTCCCCACGAGTGATCGCGGGTCGACACCCATGTGTCTGGGTTCATCTCGGTGCGAACGCCGTCGACCTCGACCCAACCGCTACAGGTTCCAATTTGGTGGTAACGAACGAGTTCCGAGGCGATCCGGAACGTTGAGCGGTTATGCGTCCGATCTTCGACCATCGGCGGGATGATGCTTTCGAACAACCAATCGAACGCGATTGGTTGCGTGTCATTCGGTTCGAGTACGAAACGGATCTTCTTGAGAGGTTCCACGATCTCGTAACGAATAGGGCCACCACCAAGAAGTTCAGGCGCGTCGGAAAGTCGACGGCTCATACGAACCGTGGTTTGTTCACGGCCACGAGAGACGCCGCAATAGGCATCCATCACGTTTCGGTTGGTGTACTTGCCAAGACCGAAACCGAGTTGCAGGCTCCCGTCTTTGGCCATTGCCATGGCGCAAACCTTTTCCGTCCAGGCCAAATCACTGGTGCCAACGACGGCCACCGTGTCGACAATCTGATGTTGGAACCATTCATCGCCCGAAGTCAGCGGTCCTATCGGATTGGCCATGATGTCCCCCAGATTTTGTTGTGCAGAGTGGAGTAAAGCGAAACGTTTTAAAGAAGCCAGCGCGAGATTGCATCGATCACACACGCGGGGCGTTCTTCGCCCTCAATCTCGATCGTGATGCGCATGAGCGTTTGTAGGCCGCCCTTCACTTCAGTCACCTCAACCAGTTCAGCCCCGGCGCGCACGCTTTGGCCGACCTTGACCGGTGACGGGAAGCGAACCTTGTCGACGCCGTAATTGATGCCGGCGGAGAAGCCTTGAACTTCAACGATCTGCGGAAGGAAGAAGTTCGACAACGACATCGTGAGATAGCCGTGTGCGATCGCTGCTCCGAAAGGGCCGTCTTTGGCTCGCTCAGGATCAACATGGATCCACTGATGATCGCCCGTCGCATCGGCAAACATGTTGACGCGGTCTTGTTCAATCTTCAGCCAGTCGCTATAGCCGAGATGAGTTCCTTCAGCGGCACGAACAGCGTCTGGTCCGTCAATAAGTGTGGTCATAGCGATCTCCAGGAGATGAGTTCAGGAACCGGGGTTGCGACCAGCGAGACGATCGAGCGTTGTTTCCGCCTCGGCAATGATGCGATTCACAACTTCAGAAGCCGAAGGAAGTTCATCGATCACGCCAACGACCTGACCAGTGGGAAGGATGCCGGCATCGAGTTCGCCGTCGACCAATGTCGCCTTGGTGAGAATGGGCGTATTGCCGGCCATGATGACCTCGGCCCACGGCATGTCCATGCGCTTTTTCATATCGAGACCTTCTTTGGCCATCTGGAACCACGAGAGGCCGGTGTACTTACGGAACTTCGCCGCATTCGCAATTGCTTTAGGAACTGCGGTGATTGCTGACGCGCCGTCCATCTGATCGACCAACTTGGTGCGGATCACTCGATGCGGTGCGCCATCGACCTTGGTGGTGACGACCGTTCCCGTTACTGCGGTGCCGAGGTATTGCTTCTTGACTTCCATCGGAACTGCGGAATCGGAGGTGAGCAGAAAGCGTGTGCCCATAGCAATGCCGCTGGCCCCATACGCAAGTGCAGCAACGAGGCCTCGGCCATCGAAATAGCCACCAGCAGCAACAACAGGAACGCGACCGCCGACAACATCAACGACCTCAGGAAGAAGCAGAGAGGTTGGAACAGAGCCCGTGTGGCCTCCGCCTTCACCACCCTGCACAAGGATGGCGTCGACACCCCATTCCATGACTTTCTCGGCATGACGTTTCGCACCGATCGATGGCATCACCTTCACGCCGTGATCGTGCAAGTACTCGATGAGATCTTTTTTCGGAGCCTGGGCGAATGATGCAACCGGAATACCTTCGGCAACAAGGAGCTTGAGACGATCCATGATGTCGTCGGCATCGGCGCGCATGTTCACACCAAACGGGGCGGTCGTTCGTTTCTTGGTTTCCGCGATGGCAACGACAAGTTCGTCGTAGGTCATGGTTGCCGAAGCGATAATGCCGAACGCACCTGCATTGGATGTGGCCGAAACGAGTTTCGGACCAGCGACCCAGCCCATGCCGGTCTGAACAATCGGATATTTCGATCCGAGAAGGTCAAGCAGCGGTGTCGTGAGTGCGGGATGCATCAGGCGGCCGGAAGTTCTCGATCGCGGAACGACTTTGGATCGAGTACCTCGCGCAACACGCGAAGTTCCTCATCGGTCGGAAGACGCGTGGTGGGGACGTCGGAAGGAATCACGAGTTCGAAAGAACACGCCGCAACCACATCGTCGATCGACACCCCGGGGTGCAGCGACGCAACGCGCATGTGGTGATCGGGGGTATTGAAGTCGTACACCGCCAGATTGGTGACGACACGACGAATCTCGTGATGCACCTTCACCCAGTCGCCAAGTTTTGCAGCACGGTCGTAGCCAATTCCAGAAACGGTGTCGACCTTTTCCACGAAGACCCGATTGGTCTGATTGCCAATGAAATACGAGGTGGTGTGGTTGATCGTGTTGCCAGGAGCGCCGCGAACACCGAGAAGCTGCGACTTCGGCTTGTTCCAGTCGCCGATATTGGCGATGTTCTGATTTCCGAATGTGTCGATCTGGCTTGCTCCCATCACCACATGGCGACGACCGCCCCACAGGGCATCGAACACGGTGCGGAAAGGGATCCAGCCTTCAACCTGCTTGTCGGTACCGCCGACAGGAAGATCGTTGGCAACAAAGAATGCTTCGCCGTCGCTCACCAGAAGTTCTGGTTCAAACGTGGCGCGAGCAAGTCGTGCACCGAGCATTGGAATTGTGCCCATACCGGAAGCGAAGATTTCACCATCGCCCCGGAACGTGTCAGCCACAGCTGCGACACAGATTTCGCCAAGCGTTGCATCGCTCATCGGGCTGCCACCGCCTTCTGATAGTCGGCTTCAGAGCCGGAGAGATAGGTGTCAACGAATGCCTTCCAAGCTTCTGGATCTTTGGCGGCGTCGGCATATTCCTTCTGGAACTTCTCGTCGCGCTCGTAATCGGGCTGACAGTTGGTGAAGTGCGCACCATTCGGCGCTTCGATCACGCCATCGACCATTGAACGGTTGATCTTCATGGTGTGAATCGTGCCGTTCTTTAGAAGTTCTTCGGTGGGGACAATTTTCTCAGTGGAAAGGAATCGTCGACCAACTGCAGCTGCACCGAGGAACAGGTCATCGAAATAAAGGTCCGGACCGAGGAACTGGGCATTACCGCGTTCGTCAGCACGATTCAGATGCACGAATGCGGCATCGAGATTGAGTGCCGGAACGGCGAGAAGTTCCTCGCCATCGGAGTAGGGCGACTTCAGGGTGCGAAGGCTTGGATCGTTCTTCACGACATCGGAACCGAGACCAGCACGTGTGGGAAGGAATGGAAGACGAAGTGCCGCGGCGTACAGGCCCCATTGCAACATGCCTTCGTCGTACTCCAC
>CAIPQK010000017.1 GCA_903867185.1 uncultured Candidatus Nemicrothrix sp.
CACAACAGCGTGCAACTGCAGCCCTTGAGCGCGGCTTCTTCGAACGTGAGATCACGCCGATCCACACTGTCGATGCCGATGGCAACCCGGTTGTCATCAAACAGGACGACTGCATCCGCGCCGGAACCACGAAGGAAAAGCTCAGTGAGCTCAAGCCCGTGTTCCGTCCGGACGGAACTGTCACCGCCGGCAACGCCTGCCCGCTCAATGACGGCGCCGCTGCTGTCATCGTTATGAGCGAAACCAAGGCCAAGGAACTCGGCCTCACTCCTATCGCTCGCATCATTTCCTCGGGCGTCAGCGCACTCAATCCCGAGATCATGGGCCTCGGCCCCGTCGAAGCCTGCCGTCAGGCCATGGCTCGCGCCGGCATGAGCATCAGCGACATCGACCTCGTCGAGATCAACGAAGCATTTGCTGCGCAGGTTGTTCCGTCGGCCAAGCACCTCGGTATCAGCTGGGACAAGCTCAACGTGAACGGCGGCGCAATTGCACTCGGCCATCCCTTCGGCATGAGCGGTGCCCGCATCATGGCCACGCTCCTCAATGGCCTTGAGGACACTGGCGGCACCATCGGCATGGAGTCCATGTGCATCGGTGGCGGCCAAGGCATGGCAATGATTATCGAGCGTCTCTCGTAATCATCTTCAGATGTACAAGACGAAGGCCCCGCCTCGGCGGGGCCTTCGCTCGTTTTGCACCTTGTGCGAATTAATCGATGAAGGGTGGAAACGGCGACGACGGAGCGGGGACCGAATACATCTCACGAATCTCAGAAATCGGTAGGTGTGCCATCGAGAGATGATCGGCCGTTGAGAAGTCCCCGGAGCACTTGGAACCGCGCTCGAATCCTTCGAAGACGAGTTCGGGGGCACCTTCTCTCGTAAGAACTCCATCTTTGGCTGCGAAATCGGATGTGCCTGAACTGATTCCAACTTCATAAGCAGCGATTGATGTGAGAAAAACCATCCAGTGCTCATCGGAATCGTTCATGGCCAACTGCATTGCCGAAAGTGCAACTTCTTCCGGGCCCGTCGGTCCGAACCCAGCGATGAGATGGGTCATGTCGTGGCCAACAAAGAAGGCGGGATTGTCAACGCCTTCGCCAGGAAATTGGAACTTGTATTCCATGTAAAACTCGACGTATTCGCGACCAAGAGTCCCCCGGGGGAGTTCACCCAGCCGTTTCAGCATTGCCACGAGTTCAGGATCTACCGCACCGATCCGCTCGTACCGCTCAAGAAGCACCGCTTCACTGAGCTTTATTCTCGCCGAAGACCAAGCAAGCCAGAAATGATCGGCTGCATCTTCATGAGATTCTCTAACTAGCTCGCGTGCAAGTTTGAGCCCCGCGTCATCGATCTCTCCGATCGCTGACGCGTATGCATCAACTCGAACGACCTGTTCCTCTGAGAGCGGATGACGACAGAGTTCGAGCAACACAAGAAACATACGCAAGCGACGGTGAACGACCTTGTCGGAACGAAAAATCTCTGCTTCTTCAAGACTCATTGTCTCAAGCGACGTGACATCGATATCAGGACGATGCCAAATGTTGTGCACAACCAGTTCAAGGATCCGGCGCTGCTCCGCCGTCCCCCCGTCACCAAGATCAATAGCTGAGGCCAACAATCGTGCTGCTGGCTCAACGAGGTCGGACCTACTGTTCAGCGTCAATGTCATAGAAAGCGACACTAATGAGAAGCCAGCCGAAGTGTTTGGGAAACCCCTACACCGGGTGCACCGCCCGATGTAGAGGTTCAGCGATGGGCAAGAAGCCATTGATCAAGATCTGCTAACCAAGAAACGCCGGGCGAACGGCCTACCATCAGAAACCGGGGCGATCCGCACCAATTAGCGAGGACCAAACGTGATCGACGAAGAACTCCATGCAGTTGGGCGCGAGATATCAGCATTCGCTCAGCGCGATCCCAATCGACCTGCGATTGTCACATCCAACGGCGAGACGATCACTTATGGCGAACTTGAATCGTCGGTTGACGCACTTGCATCAGCCTTTGTCGCTCATGGGCTTGAACCTGGTGACGTGGTTGCGGTGCTCTCCACGAACCGACCTGAGTGGATGATGACTTACGAGGCAGCGCTGCGTGCGGGTCTCACACTGCTCCCGGTCAACTGGCATCTTGAAACAGACGACGTGCAGTACGTCCTCACTGATTCGGGCGCACGAGCGCTCATTGCCGAATCCGTCTTTGCTCACCAAGCCCGCAGTGCCCCCGACGCCATCTCTCTTCGCATCTCCATCGGCGACCCGATCGAAGGGTTCATCCCATGGGCCGACGCGCTCACGTCTTCACCTTCTCCTGCTCCAGTTCGTCAACGCGGGACACAAATGATTTACACATCGGGCACTACCGGCCGACCGAAGGGCGTTCGCCACTCCCCCCAGCCTTCGGCTTCCGCTGCCGCTGCCGGAAAAGCAATGGTGGGCATGTTCGATATGAACGGCGACAACGGCGATTCCATGCTGTGCACCGCTCCGCTGTATCACTCCGGACCAAGCCGCATCTGTCTTGAGTGGCCTCTCGGCGCTGGGGTCACCGTCATCGTCACAAGCCGATTTGAACCACTCCAAGTTCTCGAACTCATTAATCGTTACTCGATTACCCACGCCTTCTTTGTGCCAACCATGTTCAACCGAATGCTCGCCGTACCCGAGCGGGAATCATTCGATGTTTCAAGCCTGCGATTTGTTCTCCATGGGGCGGGCCCGTGCACGATCGCAACGAAACAAGCCATGTTCGATTGGTTCGGCCCTGTCATTCACGAGATGTACGCAGCGAGTGAGGGACCGGGAACGTGGATCACGCCCCATGAGTGGCTCGCTCATCCCGGCAGTGTTGGACGCATTGATCCATCCCGTTTGTGCATTCGACGCGACGATCGCTCTCCGGCCGATACCGACGAGATGGGTACGGTGTGGTTCTTCAGTGCCACGGCTTTCCGCTACCACGGCGACGACGCAAAAACGCAAGCAACCTACGACGAAAGCGGTCAGTGGTACACGGTTGGCGATCGAGGGCAAATCGATTCCGATGGTTACCTCTACCTCGCCGGCAGAACTGCCGAGTGCATTATCAGCGGCGGCGTCAACATCTACCCGGCCCGCATCGACGAGGCGCTTGCAACCGCTCCCGGCGTGCTGGATGGAGCAGCATTCGGACTTCCCGATGAAGAGTTCGGCGAGATCGTGGCGGCCGCACTTGTTCTCCCGTTCGGCGCCGATCCCGAAAAAACAATCGAATCGACGATCGCTTTTTGCAAAGAGCAATTGGGTTCTCAACTAACCCCAAAGCGTGTTTTTCTTGTCGACGAACTCCCCCGCAGCGACGCCGGGAAACTGTACCGATCTCGCTTAGTTCAGCGTTTCACCGGGATGTAATTGCTACGTCTACAAATGGTCCGCGACAAAATACGTCAGCGACCTGATCTTCTCTCCGGAAATTTCAAAAAGATCCACGACATGCATGGTTGCTTGCTCAGCAAGTTCGATCAGCAATTCAGCAACGACGCGATCACCTTCAACGAAGAGGTCGCCGACCAAAGACGGCTGAGGCCGTCCTGTTTCAATAGATGCTGCGTAGAACTGATCGATTGCTGGGCGACCAACAACCACCGTTCCGAGCCCGATCAATTGAGCATCATCATGGAAAAGTTCGGCAACATTCTTGTCACCAGCCTTCACGCACGAAAAATACGATTCAACGATTGAACGAGCAACGGCCATCTCAGTTGCGACGGAGCTGCGACAGATCTCGGACTGCACCTCGTGCTGCTGAAGTCGTTAACGCGGCGTAGGCCAGCAATGCCTGCGAGACGACACGGTCTCGGTTGGTTGCGGTCCACGCGTCGCCTCCGCGCGCTTCCTCGGCTACTCGACGCTTCGCGAGTTCCTCATCGGAAACATCGAGCGTGATTGAACGAGCAGGAATATCGATCGTGATGGTGTCGCCGGTTTGAACCAACCCGATGAGGCCACCTTCGGCGGCTTCTGGCGACACGTGCCCGATCGAAAGCCCTGCGGTACCCCCCGAGAATCGACCATCGGTAAGAAGTGCACATTCCTGACCTAATCCTCGACTCTTGATGTAGGTCGTCGGGTAAAGCATCTCTTGCATGCCCGGTCCACCCTTAGGACCTTCGTAGCGAACGACAACCACATCGCCAGCGACAACTTCTTCGCTCAAGATGCCCTCGACGGCAGCGTCTTGACTTTCGTAGACGCGAGCGGTGCCTGAGAACTTGAAAATAGATTCGTCGACACCAGCGGTCTTCACGATACATCCATCGACTGCGATGTTTCCGAAGAGAACAGCGAGCCCACCTTCAGAGGAATAGGCATGTTCCACCGAACGGATGCAACCGTTTTCACGGTCATCATCGAGCGATGGCCAACGGGTGTCTTGGCTGAACGCAACCTGCGTGGGGATACCCGCCGGACCAGCACTCCAAAAATGTCGGGCTTCAGCGGTGCAGGTATCGCGCTTGATATCCCACTGATCGAGTGACGCCTTCAGCGAAGAGCTGTGCACGGTCGGTGCCGTTGCGTCGATAAGACCGGCGCGCTCAAGTTCACCGAGAATTGCGGGCACGCCACCCGCACGGTGAACGTCTTCGACGTGGTACTTCTCGGTAGAAGGTGCAACCTTGCAAATGTTCGGCAGCCGACGACTAAGTGCATCGACGTCGGCCATTGCAAAGTCGATTTCGCCTTCGTGTGCTGCAGCGAGGATGTGCAAGACCGTATTGGTGCTGCCACCCATAGCGACGTCAAGCGCCATCGCATTCTCGAAGGCCGTCTTGTTGGCGATAGCCCGAGGCAGGACCGACTCGTCGTCCTTCTCGTAGTAACGCTTGGCAAGATCGACGATCGTGCGACCGGCCTGGAGAAAGAGCCCTTCCCGGTCGGCATGGGTTGCCAGCATGGTGCCATTACCTGGAAGTGAAAGTCCGAGTGCTTCGGTAAGACAGTTCATCGAATTCGCGGTGAACATGCCGGAACATGATCCACACGTGGGACAAGCAGAACGTTCAACGCTGTCGACGTCTTCGTCGCTCACATTTCGATCGCCCGCCGATTGCATGGCGGAAATGAGATCAACTTTGACCTCAGAGCCAGCAAGGCGAGTCTTTCCCGCCTCCATCGGACCACCGGAAACAAAAATCGCTGGGATATTCAGGCGAAGTGCCGCCATGAGCATGCCCGGCGTGATCTTGTCGCAGTTAGAAATACACACGAGTGCGTCGGCACAATGTGCGTTCACCATGTATTCAACTGAGTCGGCAATGAGGTCACGACTTGGAAGGCTGTAGAGCATGCCGCCATGACCCATTGCGATGCCGTCGTCGACAGCAATGGTGTTGAATTCCTTTGCAACGCCACCCGAGGCTTCGATTTCTCGCGCTACAAGCTGACCCATGTCCTTCAGATGAACGTGACCGGGCACAAATTGGGTAAACGAATTCGCAATCGCAATGATTGGCTTCTCGAAATCGTCATCGGTCATACCCGTGGCGCGCCAAAGGGCACGAGCCCCAGCCATGTTGCGGCCTTCGGTTGTCGTTCGTGAGCGGTATCTCGGCATGGCCAAACGCTAATGCCCCATCGCCCAAACGGGCACAGCGAGATTCAAACCCCCCTGCCACAAAGAGAAAGGCCCGGTCACGAGGACCGGGCCAATGCGGTGGAGGTGAGGAGAATCGAACTCCCGACCTCTACGTTGCGAACGTAGCGCTCTAGCCAACTGAGCTACACCCCCGCAGGGGTCGTCAATCTACCGGACAGCCTGAACCACCACGGAATCGACGAACCGAATGGTTCAGTTGCCGCCTACGACGAACATCCGGGGCAGCTGCGCGTCGCCGGCTTCGTCGAATGCAGGTTGAGACATCGATGCCTGACCCGGGGCGACTCCACCCGTTTCGTTCATGTAGCGAACTTTGGCCTGGCGCTCGATCTTCTGCTTCTGGACATTGGCCAGCAGGACCACATAGCCACCAAATGCACCGAGGCAGAGCACAAAGAGAACGATCATGAACCCACCAAAGGCAAAGGCGCCGAGGAGCGTCACACCCGTGGCGCTGGCGAGACCGATGAGGATGTCACGACGGCGCTTCTTCTGTGGCGAAAGTTTGGGCCTATGCGGAGCGAAGTACTCACTGCCGCGGAGCGGGGTGGTGCCCGATGCCACCGTTGCCGCAGACGACACAGCGCCAGGCGCAGCGCGTTCAAGAATCGAAAGGTGATTCGAGAACGAACTTATGGAATTCACACGGTGATGTTCCGTACGCGAACGAATCCACGAAACGAGGTACACCGCCCACACGACTGCGAGTACGAACAACACCAGAATCGTCATGCTGTTGCTTTCCTCGTAGGAGTCGGGACAGAACCGTTGGCAGGTTTCGCGTTGCGAAACGGTTGCCGTAAGGCATCCATCGGGTGAATAAGAACGTTACGTTTCTACTACAGCCCACTACTCAACTCCAGCGAGCTGTCACCCAAAAACCCTGATTTTCCTTACTGTGTATGGCATTACAAAGATTCAAGGAATCGGTCACACTTCGCCATTTTCGGCGCTTTCGTTGCTTCCGGTGAACGAGCCGTCAAGAACGTCTTCTCCCAAAGACGCGTCGGGATCGCGACGATACGTACCTGATCGACCACCGGTTTTTTCCCAAAGTGCAATCTCGCTGATCGTCATCGAACGGTCCGATGATTTGCACATGTCATAGATCGTGAGCGCAGCAACTGAACATGCGGTGAGCGCTTCCATCTCGACACCCGTGCGGTCGACGGTTTCGACCTGCGTTTCGATCTCGATGTAGTCGTCTTCGATGCGAAAGTTCACATAGACCCCGCCGATCATGAGCGGATGACACAACGGGATGAGATCGGAAGTTCGCTTGGCAGCCTGGATCCCGGCTACCCGAGCCACCGCCAAGACATCGCCTTTACTGATTGCACCGCGGGCAACCAGCGAAGCGGTCTCGGGTGTCATGTGCACGCGCCCCCGGGCGATCGCCCGTCGATGGGTCACCTCTTTGGGCGTGACATCGACCATCCGAGCCCGGCCCAATGGATCGAAATGTGTAAGTCCGCGGTCTGACATGCCCTGATTCTAGGACTCCTACCCCTCCGCGGCCCGAGAGAGGCAAACTGAAGGAATGGAACCGACATTGGTGATGGGTGGATCAACCGAAGGCCTCGACGATGAGGATTGGTCCGGGCAGTCGGCCTATTTCGAATACACGAGAGCAGCGAATCCGATTGGTTCTGGTCGAATCCCTCCCGTAGCGATGGATCGATTCCCAGCCTCGCGACATCAAACGATTGCAACGGGCATCGTCCACTTCGACCTCTCAGAACAGATGGAGATCAAAGAAGGCCCAGCGACATCGCCCGCAATGCTCGCGTCGTTCGTTCGCATTGCGCCCGGCGATTCGGTCGATACCGCTCCGGTTGCAACGTCAGAGCTCTATTACGTGATCTCGGGCAGCGGTGTCTCGACCGTCAACGGCCGCGAGCTCAACTGGGCGATGGGTGACTTCTTTGTCCTTCCAGCGAACTCAATCAGCACGCATAAAGCAACGAGCGACACCACGATGTATTGGGTGACCGACGAACCGCTGCTGCGTCATCTCGGGGTCGCTCCGACGCAGGCACGCTTCGAACCAACTCGTTTCCCCGCTGAGCGAGTAAAGGCTGAACTCGCCGATGTTGAATCCTCGCCCCACGCCACGGATCGCAATCGACTTTCGATTCTCCTCAACACCACGCCAAACGACATGACACAAACAGTCACGCATGTGTTGTGGGCCATGTACGGATTACTTCCTGTAGACACCGTGCAACGTCCGCACCGCCATCAATCGGTCGCTCTTGATCTTGTCGGGGCGTGCGCCCCTGGCTGTTACACGCTCGTCGGGCGCTCAGTCGATGAAAACGGAGACATTGTTGATCCGATTCGAGTGGACTGGGAACCTCATTCTGCATTCGTGACGCCACCAGGAATGTGGCATGCACACTTCAATGAATCAGGTGAGCAGGCTTGGATCATTCCAATCCAAGATGCCGGTTTGCAGACCTACTTGCGCTCGCTCGACATTCGCTTTGCCCCGCAATCGCGCAAATAATCGACGAGCAACAGGCTCTACCCGCCGATTTGGCTCATTGACCGAATCGGGCGAATGAAGTGCACCTGGTTGATCTGGTGACCCGCCCACTTCTCGCCTACCTCAGCGGTGATTGCTTCAGCGAGATCGTCATCAGTTGCGCCATTACGCAGAAGCGTGCGGAGATCGAGTTCGCGCGTTGCAAAGAGACAGTGACGAAGCATTCCGTCGGCCGTAAGGCGAACGCGGTCACAGGATTCGCAGAATGCTTCGGTAACGCTAGGAATAACGCCAAACTCCCCACCGCCATCGACATAACGCCATCGTGCTGCGGGATCGCTTTCTCGTTCAGCGACGGCTTCAAGTTCGAACACCTCACCAATAGCCGCGACGATTTCCGCTTTAGTGACAACCTGCTCGTTGGTCCACTCCCCTTGCGCATCGAGGGGCATGAACTCGATAAATCGAACTGTCACTCCGCGTTCACGACCGAAACGCGCAAAATCTACGATTTCATCGTCGTTGACGCCCCGCATCACCACGCAGTTGATTTTGACTGGAGACAAACCTGCCTCTGTTGCTGCGTCGATGCCGTCGAGCACTTTGTCGAGTTCATCGCGTCGAGTGATCTGTTCGAACCGATCTCGATTTAGCGAGTCAAGCGAGATGTTGATTCGTTGGAGTCCCGCAGCAACAAGCGCCGGAGCAAGGTGAGGAAGGCTCGTTCCATTCGTGGTGAGCGACAGATTGGCGCCGAGGCCTGAAAGCTGCTCGATCAGTACCGGGAGGTTCGCACGAACAGTTGGCTCGCCGCCGGTAAGGCGGATGCCGTCGAACCCGAATCGTTCGACGCACACGCGCGCCACGCGAGCGAGTTCTTCATAGGTAAGGAGATCGTCGCGGGCCATCCAGTCGAGACCTTCGGCCGGCATGCAGTAGGTGCAACGAAAATTACAGCGATCGGTGACAGAGATCCGAAGGTCACGATGAACGCGGCCAAAGCCGTCAACGAGAGGAGTGTGTCCGGCGGCCATGGGAGCAGGTTACGGGCGAAGAAGCCGCACCCGCACGGTGGCGCCCGCTTCGAGGGTGGGGCCGTCTGGGAGTTCCGCTAATCCATTCGCTGCTGCCATAGCTGCCATCTGATGAGATCCCTGCGCGCCAGCCGATCGGACCCGATAGGTGGACGTTGCCATGTCCCATCCGCACACAACTCGAGCGAAGTGAATCTTCCCGTCGGGCCGACGGTTCATTGGCCCATCAAGAACCCCTGAGACGACTCCGACGTCGAGGTTGTCCTCGGCAAAGCCCGACATCTTCCGGAGGCCTGGCCGACAGAAGAGCTCGTAACTCACCATCGAAGACACCGGGTTTCCCGGAAGTCCGAAAACCGGAACGGCGGTTCCGTCCCTGCGAGAAATTGTTCCGAATGCCAAAGGTTTCGCCGGCTTGATTGCGATCTGCATCCAGCGCATGTCGCCGATTCGTTCGAGTACAACTTTCACGAAGTCAAAGTCGCCCATGCTCACTCCACCAGTGGTGACGATGGCATCGCATGACTCCGCACCCAGAAGCATCGCTGCTTCGATGACCCCTTCATCGTCTTGGGCAAGCCCGAGATCGATTGTTTCAAAGCCGTGCGATTGGAGAAGTTTGCGCAATGTCAGGCGATTGGAATCGCGGATCTGCCCCGGAGCGAGAGCTGACCCATCGTCGACGAGTTCGTCGCCTGTCGAAATCACGCCAACTCGTGGCCGACGCACAACTTCAATTTCGGTGACGCCGATCGTGGCGAGCACGCCAAGGTGCGCCGCTGTGAGTTCAGTTCCAAAACCAATGACTGGATCTCCGGGATTGACGTCATCGCCAGCGGGTCGGATGTGTTGTCCTGCAGTTGCCGTTGCTGTCACAACCACCGTTTCGCCAGTTGGAGAACCTTCGGTGTCTTCCACCATCACGATCGCGTCAGCGCCTGGAGGGACGGGAGCTCCGGTCATGATTCGTACTGCACAACCAGGACCAACCGGTGAGTCAGCTCCCGACATGCCCGCACGCACGGTGCCCGTTACCTGCAACGTCATTGGCACCGACGCCGTGTCGGCAGCCAAAACCGCATAACCATCAACCGCAGTATTTGCGAATGGTGGCACTTGCTCTGCAGCTACGACTCCCTGCGCCGTCACGCATCCCAGGGCTTCGTTCAGGCCCACTAACTCGGTTGCATTTTGTGCGCACCCGGCAAGCACAAATGCTCGGGCTTCGTCGAACGTAATCACCGAAGACGCTTATCGACCAGATCGATAAGAAAGGCGCGAAATTCAGGGCCGAGGTCTTCTCGCTCGATTGCAAGCTCCACAGTTGCTCGCAAATAATCCTGTTTATTGCCGATGTCGAAACGGCCGTGGCTGAAGACCCATCCAAAAACATCATGATCGGCGAGGAGCAACGCAATTCCGTCGGTCAACTGGATCTCTCCGCCGACACCTGGCGAGACGCGATCGAGTGCATCAAAAATCTCAGGCGTAAAGACGTAGCGACCCATCGCAGCAAGGTTCGAAGGAGCGTCGTTCGCCGAAGGTTTCTCAACGATTCCGCGCAGGCGCACGAGTTGGTCAGAAATGATCTCAGGATCGATTGATCCGTAATTTGAAATTTCATCGGACGACACTTCGGAGACGGCAATAACTGCGGCGTCGCGTTCGTCGTGGACACGGATCATGTCGGTAAGAACTGTCGACCGTTCATCCATGATGTCATCACCGAGCATCACGACAAACGGGTTGTCACCCACGTGCTTACGAGCAATCGAGACGGCATGACCAAGTCCGAGGGGTTCGCCTTGACGAACGAAGTGAATTTCCGCCAGTTCCGCAATGCTTCGTACTTCGGCCAGCGCTTCGTCTTTCCCTCGCTCGGCAAGGAAATGTTCGAGTTCAACATTTCGATCGAAATGATCCTCAAGCGAGCGCTTTCCGCGCCCAGAAATAATCAAGATGTCGTCGATCCCAGCGCGGACCGCTTCTTCGACCACATATTGAATGGCCGGCTTATCGACCAGGGGCAGCATTTCCTTTGGCTGCGCTTTCGTCGCCGGAAGAAAGCGAGTTCCAAGACCGGCGGCGGGGATAACGGCTTTCGTAACTCGGGACACGTCCACTCCTCGTCCGGCCGGGAACGGCATGGACGTGTCGCCATCGTAGAAGCACCAGCAGCCGTCTTCGATGCGGAGGCCACAATCCCGCCTGTAGGACCGATCGGCTGGCTCGCTATGCTGGCAGTCGCAACCAGCGAGTGCTAGCGACTGGTCCCCCTTGTCCTCCCTCGGCCCGGCCGGAGACTCTTCATGCCCACCTATGACTATCAATGCAAAGACTGCGGCCACGCGTTCGAGGCTCAGCAAGCCTTCACCGACGACGCCCTCACCGAATGCCCCTCTTGTGGCGGCGCGTTAAAGAAAAAGTTTGGATCGGTTGGCATCGCTTTCAAAGGAAGCGGTTTCTACAAGAACGATGCCCGAGGATCGTCGAGTTCCTCAACCCCGGCAACAACGCCGAGTTCCACTCCGACCTCCACTGGTTCCGATTCGTCAAAGAGCTCCGATTCGAGTTCCAGCTCCACAAGCACTTCTTCGAGTTCCTCGGCCTCGGGTTCAAAGTCGACACCCAGCGCGTCGTAACCGAGAGGGTCGCTCGGACCTTTCTTTTCAACGCCGTGTTCTCTAGCGTCACCGCATTCCCCCACCGGCCGCGCCGTCCGTGGAGTCGAAGTGCGTCATTCAGACACCGAAGATCCGACTTGGAAGAAGTTTCGCCGTGCCCTTCAACGCACCCGCACGCGTTGGCTGATTACAGCATGCGTCGCGTTTCTTTCGTTGTGGTGGACCATGACAACGGTGCAGGCTGCCGACCGCGATTCCTCAGCCTGGGGTCAACAAAAAACCGTTCCCGTCGCTGTCAATGATCTTGAACCCGGCCACATCATCACGAACGACGACATCAACTTTGCGAAGCGCCCAATGATCGTGCTTCCCAGCGATAGTGCCGACTCTCCGGTCGGACGAACGGTCATCCGCTCCATCGCCCGAGATGAAACCGTTACTGAACGCCGTCTCGCTGGCGGAGGCTTGTCTGGCTCAGCGGCCCTCCTAGAGAAAAATTCAGTCGCGTTCGCTATTCCCATTGATCCAGGTACCCCAGTCGTAAAACTCGGTGACTACGTCACTCTTTTCGCTCCCTCTGACGTCACAACGACCGCAACACGGGGAGCCGGTCCTTCTGCACGCGTCGCTGACCGAGCTGTTGTTGTCGCAGTGAACGAAAAGTCCCTCATGGTCGGGGTTGATCCGCGAGATGCTTCAAGCGTGGCCCGGGCCCTTCTTAGTGCCAGTGTGATCGTCGCTCTCACGAACTAACGCTTCACTCACCTTTCGCTTCGAGCGCGGTAACGTCGAAAGGTGCCTCATATAAAGACGTTCCAACTCAAGCGACGTGCACGTCATCTTCTTAGCGCCCTGCTCATTTCCCTTCTCGCTATTGGCATCTTCCACACATTTAGTGGAACACCAAAAGCAAGTGCTGCCACCACGGAACTCGCAGCATCAACGCAATTAACGCCCGAGGAACAATCCGCAGCGAAGAATCAAATGAGCACATGGAAAGCCATGGTTCTCGGCGCAGTTGAGGGCATCACCGAATACCTTCCCATCAGTTCCACTGGTCATCTGGTTGTTACCCAGCGGATTCTTGGCATCGGCGATACCGATGCGACAAAAGATGCTGCCGATAGCTATGCAATTGCTATTCAGTTCGGGGCAATTCTTGCGGTACTTGTCCTGTACCGAAAGCGCATTGAATCAATCATCCGCGGCCTCTTCGGTCGCGATACCGACGGCCGTAATCTCCTCATCTCGCTCGCAATTGCGTTTATCCCTGCGGTGATTATTGGCGTTGCGATCGAGAAGCCGATTAAGAGTCATCTACTCAACGTGGGTCCCGTCGTTGGTGCGTGGATTGTCGGTGGTCTCCTCATTCTTTTCCTTGCACCCAAGATCAAGGCCGACCGACCAGGAATGTCGATCACCCACATTCGGCCCAAGCAGGCTCTCATCATCGGCTGTGCGCAAGTGCTCGCCATGTGGCCAGGTACAAGTCGAAGTCTTGTGACAATTCTTGCTGCGCTTGCCGTTGGCACCACTCTTGCCGCGGCGGTGGAATTCAGTTTTCTTTTAGGCCTCATGACTCTCGGTGCCGCAACGATTTACGAAACCGCCAAGAACGGCTCAACCGTCGTCGACGCGTACGGCTGGTTCAATCCACTCGTTGGATTGATGTTCGCGTTCATCTTCGCCGCACTCGCAGTGAAGTGGATGGTGTCATGGCTACAAACGCGCAGTTTGGCTGTCTTCGGATGGGAACGCCTCGTTGTTGCTGCAGCCAGCATCGGCCTGCTGATTGCCGGAACGATCTAACGCTTTCGCTCAGGAACCACCAAGCGAGAGATCGGCAATCACGATTGTCGGACAGCCGGTTCCACCGGGAAGCCATTCCACGTCATCGCCAATGGCAACAATGTCGAGCAGCATCCGCTGCAATGTCGAAGCAATGGTGACTTCGCGAACTGGTTCCGCCGATTGTCCATTGCGGACCATAAGCCCTTCGATGCCAACGGAGATGTCACCGCTCACGAGGTTCACGCCCGAGTGCAACCCTGTCATCGATTGCAAGTACACGCCTGTGTCGATGTCGGCGAGCAACGAATCGAATGAACCTGCACCCGGCGCTACCGCTAATGCTTGGCAACCGACAGCAGGCGTCGACGACACACCACGCACCGCTGAACCCGTACTTGGTCGCCCAGCACGCCGACCCGATGCACTGTCATAGAGAAATCCTTGGAGAATGCCATCGACAACGAGTTGATTTCGGCGACAGGCCAGACCTTCCCCGTCGAACACGTCGGCGGCATAGGAACGATGATCAGTGGGATCGTCGACAAGTGTGAGCATTGGCGATGCGATCGCCTCACCCACACGATCGCCAAACGGAGAGCGACCCTTCAGCACGCGTTCACCGGTGAGCGTGGAACCAAGAAGGCTGGCAATCGTTGCGGCCATTCGGGGTTCAAGAATGATTGTCACGCGCTGCGACGGAACTGGCTTTGCTCCGAAGAGTCTTGTGGCCCGCAACACCGCATCGTCGGCAGCTTCGGCGAGATCAAGGTCATCGGGCCGGAAACCAACCGTTGATCCTCCGCCGGTATAGGTCTCGTCGCCATCTTCGGCGAGCGCCAATGCGCTCATCGAGCACCACGCCCCCCGTCCGGCACCAGCAATACCCGTACTTGTCGCAACGGCAAAGCGCGACGAGGAATCAGAAAAGGTTGCGACGCGAACACCGGTGATTCTTGAGTCGCCAGCTCGGACCATCCGCTCGAGTTCAATCGCGAGATCAATCTTTCGAGAGGCGGACATCGAAGCGACAGACGGATCGAATGCATCGAAAGGAACTGGAGCGATTCCATCGGGTTCGGCGAGTCCAACCCATTCGTCGGGTTCGGCGAACGGTGCATTGTCTCGAGCTTCAGCCAACGCGTCGGCGATGGCATCGGCCTCAAGCGTTCCGGCCCATGCGAATCCCTGTCGATGATCACTAACAACGCGGACACCGATGCCTGCGCTCATGGCAGAGGTGAACGATTCGACTTCACCGCCGTGCGCGCGCACCGTTGTGTAAGAAGATCGCGCCACAAACGCTTCAACTTGCTCACCGGCGTTGGCCTTCTCGGCCACCGACTGGGCGAGCGCGAGGAGATCGGCAGATTCCTGATCGGGCGGTTCGAAACTCACGAGCCGGAAACAGTGAGGTCGGCGACGACGAGCGACACGCCAGTTGCGTTCATCGGCAAGAACTGAAGATCATTGCCAACTGCTTGAACATCACGGAGCATTTTCTGCAGCGTTGAGGCAATTGTGAATTCCCTCACCGGCTCTGCCAACTCACCATTGCGGATGCGCAGACCTTCGGCACCTGTAGAAAAGTCGCCACTCACTGGGTTCACGCCCGAATGAAGACCCGAGACTTCCTGCACCAAAACGCCATCGTCGATTCCAGCGATAAGCGCGGCCGGATCAGAAATGCCTGGGACAAGCGATACCGACAAGCAACCCACAGAAGGTGTGCTTTTGATTCCTCGCACTGCATTTCCGGTACTTACCGTTCCGGCGCGCCGAGCCGAATAGGCGTTGTGCACGAATTTCTGCAGGACGCCGTTTTCGATCAGCACGTTGCGGCGAGCAGCCAGACCTTCCCCGTCGGCATCGGTTGCAGTGAACGACCGAACGTCGGTGGGATCATCGATGAGCGTTAAAAGGGACGAACCAACGGACTCGCCCAATCGGTCGGCGAACAACGAACGTCCCTTGAGTACCGATTCACCGTCGAGGGTGTAGCCAAGAATCCCAAGAAACTGCGCAGTGACCCATGGATCGAGAACGACGGTGAGTCGACCGCTGGCAGGTTGCACAGCGCCAAGCATGCGGGTCGCTCGTTCAGCAGCCTCAATCGCCGCCGCCGATGGCGTCAGATCGGACGGTTCGCGGCCGACCGAAAAGCCGAATCCGGTTTGCGTTTCATCGCCTTCGGTCGCCATGGCATACGTCGCCAAAAAACAACTGGTTTCGCTACCCACCGTGCGGATGCCGGTGCTTGAAGCAATTGCCGCTTCCGAAATTGAATCGGCGTATTCCGCTGACTCGATTCCTGAAATGCGAGGATCGGCGGCCATCACAACTCGTTCGAGTTCAATTGCCATTGCTATTTTGTCGGCCGTCGCAAACGAGACCAGCGCGTCGCTATGAAGATCGAGAACAGGAATTGCGACCCCATCGGGTTCGGCGAGTCCTGCGAATTCATCGAACGTTGCGAAGCTGACGTTGTCGCGAGCATCGGCCAAGGTTTCGGCAATGGCAGATTCATCAAGACTTCCGGCATAGGCAAAGCCTTGACGACCATCGACGACGATTCGGATGCCCACACCCTGTGACTGCGCAGATGAAAGCGATTCAACATCGCCCCCAAAGACTCTGATTTCTGTCTCGGTACCGCGGACCACAACCGCTTCGATCTGTTCTCCAGGTTTGGACATAGCCACGACACGGTCGGCAATCGCCAGAAGATCTTCACTCATGCGGCGGTGCCACCAATGGTGAGCGAGGACACACGGAGTGTCGGGACGCCGTCGCCGACGGGAACGCCCTGCCCGTCTTTGCCACAGGTTCCTGGAGGTCCCATAGCAAAGTCATTACCCAGCGCATCAATTCGTTGCAGAACCTCAGGGCCATTGCCGATGAGGTTCCCTTCGCGCAACGGTTCTGTGATCTTTCCGTCTTCAATGAGATAGGCCTCGGTCATCCCGAAGACGAAATCTCCAGTAGCGGTATTGACCTGACCGCCACCGAGATGCTTCACGTACACACCCTTTGGCGTCGAAGCGATGATCGATTCCGGATCTTCTTCGCCGGCAAGGAGATACGTGTTCGTCATGCGAACCATCGGCAGGTTCTGATAACTCTGTCGGCGGCCATTACCTGAGCTGCGACGACCTTCTTTTCGAGCACGGAGGTGATCCCACATGTAGTCGGTGAGCACTCCATCTTCGATAAGCACGTTGCGTTGCGCGGGATTGCCTTCATCGTCGACCGCGATATTTCCCCACTCGCGTTCCATCGTTCCGTCGTCGACCACCGTGACGCCCTTCGACGCAACTTGTTGCCCCACCCGCCCACGGAAAACTGATGCACCTTTGGCAACGAGATCGGCCTCGAGGCCGTGCCCGCATGCCTCGTGGAACAACACGCCTCCGCCGCCACTACCAATGACAACGGGCATCTGACCGCTCGGAGCAGGACGAGCAGCCAATTTCGTAAGCGCTCGATCGGCGGCATTGCGCGCCAATTGGTCGACGTCGTACATATCAAACAATTCGAAGCCAATTGTGTGACCCACGCTCTCGCGACCGGTCTGCATCCCTGCATCGCCAGTGGCGACGCAACTCACCGCAAAGAAGGTACGAACAGTGTCGTCTTCGACGAACAGCCCATCGGAGTTGGCAACCAAAATGTGACGCCGATTGTCGCCGTAACTCACCGATACCTGTGAGATAGCACCACCCACTGCACGAGCGGCATCATTTGCTCGCCCAAGCAGTTCGACTTTGCGCGCTTTTGGAACGTCTCCGGGATAGGTCTCGATGTCATAACCGCGCGACGCTGATCGACGATCAAGCGCAACGACATTGGTACCACCACCGCCACCACGAGCAGCTGCTGCAGCAGCCGCGGCAGCAGCGATGAGTCCCGCTTCGGTGAGATCTGCGGTGTGCGCAAATCCGGTCGTGTCGCCAACAACAACCCTGATGCCCGCGCCACGATCACGACCTGAAGTGAGTTCCTCCACACGACCGTCGTCGAGAACTGCGGACGCATTACGTCGATCTTCCGCAAAGACCTCGGCAAATTCGCCACCAGTGCGCATTGCCACACCGAGAACTTCTTCGAGAACCGATTGTTCAATCATCTGCATTGACTCCAAGTGTGTGCTGCGGGATCGTGCGGCGCTAAGCGGCGTATCGTACCGGCGATATCGGTTTGTGGAGCCATGATCTCGACAGTCCCGATCCACTCCGTGGCCGTTCGTAGACTCACAAGATGAGCGATCCCCATCGACCGACCACCTTCGGTCATCTCGACGGCGATGGAGAAGAACCAGGGCTTGCCGAAATTGCGTCCGTTTCCGTCGAAGGCTTGATCGACGCCGTAGAAACCGCCGGGACCCGAGGAGAACGCCGCCACCGATGGGCACTCCCCCTTCGCATCGCAGTCAGTCTTCTCATGCTCGGCGTGTTGTGGTGGAAATTCCCAGAGATCGACTGGGGAGATCTGATCCCCTCATGGAGCAGCGACACGATCCTCTGGCTCATCGCGGCTACCGCTATGACATTCATAGCCATTGCCCTCTCGGCGATTCGATGGCAAGCCGTACTCCGCGCGCTCGGCCTTCGCGAACGACTTCGACTATTACTTCCGCTCTATTTCGCCGGACAATTTGTTTCGAATGTCTTACCCACCACGATCGGTGGCGATGTCCTGCGAGTCTCGAGACTTTCTAAAGTAAACGGAGAACCTGAAACGACTTTTGCATCGGTCGCTCTTGAGCGGCTTACGGGCTGGCTGGTGCTGCCACTCATCACGCTCTTTGGCTTGGCGATTAATCCAGGGCTTCGAGAACTCGGTCGCGCAACACTGCTTGCTCTCGCTGTCGCTCTTGTCACGCTTGTCGCTCTCATCGTTGTGCTTCTCGCAGCGAACCATCCGCGACTCGGTGGAAGATTTGCATCGACCGAAGGGTGGCGCCGGTTCGTCAACTCGATCCACCGCAGCGTCACCGAACTGCGCCGTCAACCAATCGCTGCGCTCGCGATCCTCGTCGCCGGTCTCGTGTACCAAATCGCGTTATGTCTCGCCGCTCTCATGGTTGCGGCCGCCTTGGGTTTCAGCTGGCTAGGCCTCACCGCACTCCTCGCGTTCTATCCAGCCGTTCTCATCCTCCAAGTCCTCCCAATCGGCATCGCCGGTTTGGGGGTCAGGGAGAGTGCCTTTGTCCTCTTTCTTGTTCCCCTTGGTGTACCCGCAGAGAAAGCAGTCACTCTCGGCCTTGTGCTGTACGTCATCAACGTCTTGGCCAGCCTTGTTGGGGCTCCAGTATTTGCCATGGGTGGCCGGCAGTCGTCGATTGCGGCCTGACTGCTTGTGTTCAACACCGAAATCAGAGCTCAGTGAGTAGGGGCGCTCGCCTCGGGGGCGGTAGCGTTCACCCAAGGACGCCGAACCCGACGTCCTCTCCCCTGTCTCCCGTCGCAGCGTTCTGAGAACGCCGCCGACAAGGACTCCGCCCATGATCATCGAGACGATTGAGTCCCCCGCCGACCTCAAGGCCCTCACGCCCGAGCAACTGAGCGTGCTCGCTGCAGAGATGCGTGAACTCATCATCGCTTCAGTGACCACCCATGGCGGACATTTGGGCTCGAACCTTGGTGTGGTCGAACTCACCCTCGCTCTTCACCGCGTGTTCGACTCGCCCGAGGACATCATTCTCTGGGATACCGGCCACCAGACCTACCCCCACAAAATGCTTACCGGTCGCGCCAAGGGCTTCGCCGACCTCCGCCAGGCAGAAGGTCTGTCGGGCTACCCATCGCGCCAAGAATCTGAACATGACTGGATCGAAAACAGTCACGCGTCAACCGTTCTTAGTTGGGCCTACGGCTTGTCGGTTGCCGAAGCCGCAAAAGGCGAGAGCGCTCGCCGAATCGTTGCGGTAATTGGCGACGGGTCCATGACTGGTGGCATGGCGTTCGAGGGTCTCAATAACTTGGGACATTCGGGGCGCGACTGCATCATCGTTCTCAATGACAATGGCCGTTCCTACGCCCCAACGGTTTCAAAGTTGGGCGACAGCCTCGTCAAGATTCGAAATAACCCGGTGTACATGCGCCGACAAGCAAAACTTGAAAAATTGTTGGCCGATCTTCCCGTCGTAGGCAACATTGCAAAAACAGGACTCGATGCAACCAAGGCCGCTATCCGCGAAGCATTCGAACCCACAGCGTTTTTCGAAGCACTCGGCGTTCGTTATTCCGGCCCCTTCGATGGCCACGACATCGCAGCTCTTGAAGAAGCACTCCGAAATGCCGCCGCCATGTCCGGTGGTCCCCAAGTCATTCATGTGCTCACACAGAAAGGCCGTGGCTACGGCCCCGCCGAGAATGACCCCATTAAGCGTTTGCACGACACCTCCGAATCAAAGCCCGGAAGTTTTACGGCCGCATTCACCGAAGCCCTCGTAAAAGAAGGCGAAGCCAGACCAGAGCTTGTTGCCATTACCGCAGCAATGCCCGACTCCACTGGCCTCCTTGCCTTTGCCGAACGATTCCCGGGCCGCATGTTCGATGTCGGCATCGCCGAACAACACGCAGTTACCGCCGCAGCGGGAATGGCCATGGGCGGCCTTCGCCCAGTCGTTGCGGTCTACTCAACATTCCTCTCGCGTGCCTTCGATCAAGTCAATCTTGACGTTGGTCTTCACGATCAACCGGTTGTTTTCTGCCTCGATCGCGCCGGCATCACCGGCGACGATGGTCCGAGCCATCATGGCGTTCTCGACATGGTGCTGCTCACCAAGGTTCCGAATATGACGGTGTTCGCTCCGTCCTCGTACCAAGAAATCGGACAGATGCTGCACGACGCGCTCGAGATCACCAATGGGCCCGTCGCCATCCGTTGGGCAAAGACCGCTGCACGTCAATCGCCGCCGGAAGATGTCGGACACGGCCTAAATGCCCGCCGCACTCGCACAGGCGACCAACTCTGCATCATCAGCGTTGGCAAAATGCTTGATGCTGCTGAAGCTGCTGCGGAACAACTCGAAGCACAAGGCATTTCTGTTTCAGTCTGGGATGCTCGTGTCGTCAAGCCGCTGGACCCCGCAATGATCGACGATGCTGCTCGCCATCCATATGTGCTCACAATCGAAGATGGCCTGCGACAAGGCGGAGTCGGAATGTCCTTCGCCGACCTTGTCAGCGAGCGCACGATTGGGGGCAGGGAGCCACGAGTACGAGTACTCGGCATTCCCTCGCAGTACATCGCCCACGGCAAGCCCGACGCGATCCTTGCCGACCTGGGCCTCGATGCTGCAGGAATCACTGCCTCGGCTCTCTCCATGATGTCAACGGGTGCAGCGGCGAATACTGCTCACTAGCTGCTCACTATTCAGCGGCCGAAGCCATACAACCGCATGGCATTTCCGGCCAGCACCGCATGGCGGTCTTCCGTCGAGATACCAGACATTGATGACTGGATGACTTTCCACGAATTCGGCCAATCAGCGCTGATGTGTGGATAGTCGCTTGACCACATAACTCGTTCGACTCCAACGTCGACAAGATTGCGCAAGCCGAACGTGTCGGTCATGTATCCAAAGTGAAAATGGCGACTGATGTACTCGCTCGGAAGCATCTGCAATCCGAATCGACTCACGGGATCAAGTCGCAGGTAGTTGTTGTCGATTTGTTCCTTCACATACGGAACCCAACCAAAGTCAGTTTCTGCAAACACAACATCGAGTTCGGGGAAGCGGTCGAACACGCCGTCGAAAATCATCGCAATCATCCGATTGGGAGCATCGAAAAACCGTCCATACCCAGGAAGCTTCGACTTATGCGATGCAGGCATCGTTTGTGTCATTGCCACATGGATATTGAGAGTCATCCGACGTTCAACCAATGCAGCGAAAACTTTGTCGTCCTCAGGCTTCAGCGATAACCCGCCATGGGGCCAAGCAACCATCATCGCCCCGCGGATTCCGGGTCGATCCGCCACCCGTTCTATTTCCGCGAGCGCTTCGGCGACTCCACGATTCGGAATCCACATGATCGCGCCGAAGCGTTCTGGCGCATACGCGGCGAATTCCGAGATCCAGTCGTTATAAGCCCGCACCATCGCGTGGTGATAATCGGCATCACGATTCGCGGCGATTGCGGCCGAAAGCCGAGGAGTTGGGTACAGCACTTCGGCATCGACACCGTCCTGATCCATTTCTTCGATCCGTGCTGCCGGGTCGTAACCCCCTCGCCGCATATCTTCGAAACGCATCCACCCCTTCATCTCTTCAGGGTCGAGACCGGCACACGCATTCATCCCAAAATTAATGGGGTCGTCAACGCCTTCGATCACCCATGCATCGCCCTCTTCAAACTGTTCCATTCGCGGCGCTCGATCTCGCATCGCAGCAGGAACTCGTCCGGTCCAGAGGTCGCCGGGTTCGTTGAAATGACCGTCTGCCGAAATAAGCCGATAGCGGCGTCCGCTACTTGGTGATCCATCCCGAGATGACACAGTTCCCCCTCGATTTCGACAATCCCCCCCAGGGCTGCCGTGTCGGGCAGTCTAGAGAACTATTCGTACCCCCAACTCACCTGCGGACAGGGCCTCAACGTGGACTCCAACCTCACTACTCCTTCACAACTCTTTGATCTCAGCGGGCGAGTCGCTCTGGTCACAGGCGCTTCGTCAGGCCTCGGACGTCGTATTGCGCTCGTGCTCGCGAGTGCTGGTGCCACTGTCGCCGTCACCGCCCGACGCAGCGGCCACCTAGAAGAACTCGTTGCAATGTCAAGCGCAATCCACTCTTTCCCCGCCGACATCACCAACGACGACGAGAGAGTGACCCTCATCCACGACGTTGAAACCGCGCTCGGTCCGATCGACATTCTCGTCAACAACGCTGGTGCGGTGAACGCAATTTCCATAGAAGAGGAATCGCTCGAAGATTTTCGATCGATGATTGAGCTCAATCTTGTTGCAGCTTGGCATCTCACGAAACTCACAGGGGTCTCGATGGTTGAGCGTCAAACCGGTTCTGTTATCAATATCGCTTCGATACTCGGAGTAGTCGGCGCTACTCCCGCAAAAGATTCGGGTTACAGCGCAGCAAAGGGTGGTCTCGTGAATCTCACACGCGAAACGGCCCTGCAATGGGCTCGAAAAGGTGTGCGGGTCAACGCGATTTGTCCTGGTTGGTTTGCCACCGAGATGATCGACGACTTGACCTCCACCGATAAGGGCTCGTCGTTTATTACTTCGAATACTCCGATGGCTCGAGTCGGTAATGTGAACGAAATTGATGGTGCTGTTCTCTTACTTGCAAGCGATGCTGGTTCGTTCATGACAGGATCTATCGTCATAGTCGATGGCGGATGGACAGCCCGATGACCGCATCCACTTTTGTCATCTCAATCACACCATTCGATGCCAACGGTCGCCTCGACGAATCGGCACTGCGAGCGCATCTCGATCGCATGGCCGATGCAGGAATCGGCGTCTACTTGGGTGGCGGCGGAAGCGGCGAAGGGTTCACGCTTTCAAATGAGGAGTCCCGTCGCGTACTCGAGATCGGCGTCGACCAGATTGGCGGTCGAGTTCAGGTTCGCTCAATGGGAATCGAACCAAGAACTGCGCGGCAGATGATCGAGTATCTCAAAATGTCTGCCGAAGTTGGCGTCGACGCTGCGCAGGTTTATTCGCTTGATCCAGGTCATGGTCACCGACCGACGGCACCCGAAATCGAAAAGTACCTCGAGGAAGTGCTCTCCAGCACCGATCTACCTTGTGTCGTTTCGTCGCACATGTCGGTGGGTTATCGACTCGACCCGTCGCTACTCCACCGCCTTTCTCAAAAATATGCGCACCTCATCGGAGTGAACTGCAGCCACCCAGATTTGGCACCGTTAATTGCGCTCCGCGGTGCCCTCGATGAACGAATCGAACTACATGTAGGCGGTCCGGCGCAGGCACTCAGTGCACTCGCATTGGGAGCGACAGGATTCCTTTCCTCCGAGGGAAATCTCGCGCCGCAAACCTGCGCAGCCCTTATTGCCGGTGCCAATAACAACGATTACGAAATGGCCACAAAGGCGTTCGACGCGATTTCGCAACTCTCAACGTTGCTGTACCGATTGGGCGGGATTCGAGCGACGAAGGGCGTGCTGCGTTCGCTCGGGCTTCCAGGCGGACACGTGCGGCCCCCACAACTTGATGCTGACGACGAGACCGTTGCCAGGATTCTGACATTCCTCGATTCCATGAATTTCAAAAGCCTCGAGAACTGGTAATCGTTTCCCGAATTCCGCATTCAGTCAGCGCCGCAGTTTTGCGGGACAAAACTCACTCAGTGCTTGACTTTGCATGCAATTCCACTGATCGAAGTTTCGCATCAGCTTTCAGATCGCCCTTTGCCACTTTGCCCCCCGAAGATCGTGGAAGCTCATCGACAATAACGAGATGCTCCGGCCACCATTCGCGCGACACCGAACGCGCTCGCATGTGTGCGACAAGTTCCTCCAGGGTCACACTCGTATCTGGACGCAGTTCCACGTAGGCACAGACCCGTTCCCCAAATACCGGATCAGGAAATGCCACGGCCGCGACCATGGCGACAGATGGATGAGTGGCCAGCTCGGCTTCGACGGCAGGAGCGCTGATGTTCTTTCCCCCACGAATAATGAAATCGGACGTACGCCCGATTACCGACAGGACGCCACCAGCATCGATACGAACGATGTCTCCCATCAGCATCCAGCCGTCGTCGGTGAAAAGTTTCGTGTTGGCTTCCTGATCACCCCAGTAGCCAAGTGCGGTTGCAGGCCCCTTACACGCAGGCTGACCTTCATTCTCACCGGGGGCCACATCTTTGAGGGTCTCGGGATTAAGTAACCGCACATTCATTTCCGCGATTACATGACCAGCGGTTCGCAAACGTGTCTCGCGGTCAGTGGCATACGAAGTATGACTCAGGGCA
>CAIPQK010000018.1 GCA_903867185.1 uncultured Candidatus Nemicrothrix sp.
ACGACGCAGTCCACCTCCATACGGTCGTATCAGCTTTTGGCCAATTGCTCGCCGTCGTTCCGAGAACCACACGGGTGAGCCAAAGGCCGTATCGAAACACCGTCGAAGTTGGCGACACTCGTCGTCAGCCGCGATGAAGGGGTGAATCCCAATTCCTCGCAGCGCGCGCAGTGCTGCCGGAAAATGATCTGTGTTGTCCGGTTCAAGCACCGAAGAAACTCCCTCAGTGCGCGAGAGAGTCTTATGAAGCCATGTCGAACCCGATCGAGGAAGACCCATGATCGCGACCCGCCGCGGTCGCGGAACAACTACGTCGTCAGTTTGAGGCTGCGCCTCGCCTACGAGAGCTTGAAGCCTCTCCAGCGCAGCGTCGTCGATTTCCATGACCCCGTATTAACCAGTGAATTTGGGGACGTTTGCGCCAGCAGGAGCAACAGTGATTGTGATCACTGCTGTGGTTGAGGCAACCGCAACCGAAGAAGTCTTGAGCGCTCCGGCTTTTTGCGTGCGAAGACCAACAGGGCTGAAATTTGGAGTTGTTGTTGGCGCTTGCGTCGTCGTGGGAGCTCGGGTCGTCGTTGGCGACGGGCGACGAGTTGTTGTCAACACAGGAGTAGTCGTCGAAGCAGGCGTTGTTGTGGGGGCCGGAGTGGTCGACGTGGTTGGAGCCTGCGTCGTGCTCGGCGCCTGCGTCGTGCTCGGCGCGGGCGTCGTCGTTAACGTGCCATCGGGGTAGAACAGTGCTCGGTAAGTGAGCTCATCGGGGCCGACATATCCAGCAGTCGGCTTGTACGTGAGTACCGATCCATTAATCGAAGCGGTTCCATATGAAGGACCACTTACGACTTCATACTCAACAGTTCCGGGGCCGGGCACGCCAGTTGCCGACAACGTGAGATTCACCGGTGTTCCCGGTGAGTCGAGAGTAAGAGCGACCGCAGCAAAGACCTCGGCACCCGCCTGCGTCGCAAGAACAGACGCATTCTTGATTGACAGCACGGAAGGGAATATGGCGATTGCAGCGGCACCTAGCGCGAGTCGCTGCAGCACCTGACGTCGAGAGATTCCTGGCTTGATGGAACTCAACGCCTGCGTTGTCGGATCGTTGTTTTCAAGCAATCCGTTGTCACGAAGTTCTGCGAGGGTGACCAAAACTAAATCGACATCTTCGGGGAGCATTGTGCGAGCCGAGACGCGTCGAGCCATCTCTTCGATCGTCGTGAACCCATCGCATGCGTCAAACACAATGGCCGTTGCCGCGTTCAGAACGTGGCCGGTATCAGTCAGTTCGTCATAGACGATGACGCCGCCATCTTCGGTCCGACGCACGCGCAGATTTTTGGTTCGAGCCCGAAACGCCACGATTGCTCCTCAGCCACCAATGGGATCGGGTCAGAATAGCGTGAACGGCCATAAGGGTCCCATCTGGCGGAACTAGGGCATATAACGATCGATAAACAGAGGGTCCTCTTGATCGATGATCGATTCCTGGGTCGCAACGGCAGGGGAAGTGACGAAGACTTTCTTGGTACCGATCAGACGCTGGAGGTGCTGGTCGATCGCACCGTTCTGTTCCTGCCAGACGTGCATCTCTTCGACTGAATCGGGCAGTTCCGCCAGCAATTCGTTGAAAATCGAGGAGTTATAGGCAATCGCGTGTGTCGTTGTAATCGCCTTGGGCACCTCGAGGTACTCAAACGGAGCGGTCGGGCCGCTGCGGGTGTCCCAACGGTGTCCGCCAAGGAAAAGCAGATCCCATTCTGCGTTCTCGAGTTCTTTCATCGACTTCGGAAGAAACTTGTGGGTGTCGTAGAGAAAGCTGGCGTCATCTTCAAGGACGAGCACGTTGTTTAGCCCTTGCAATTTCGCCAGTTCAATCGCACGGCGATGAGACAGCGCGCAACCAACGTGATGATTGTGTTCCGTAACCACCGCAGAAATGCGCTGCAACCGATCGAGTATCCCGAGCATTGATGCTTGGCGTTCGATGTGATCCCAGCGTTCCGTTCGGTCATCAAGATTGATACAGAAAATTGCGTCGAAGGAAAAGAACGAACTCTTTTCGTCTCGCTTGATTCGATCGACCACTTTGTTCGTGACGTCTTCACCTACGAACTCACGAAAGTGTCCGAGCATTTCTGACTCGTTCATTCCAACTTCACGCCAACCAAGGATGTAATTCGCTATGCGGTCTTCCCAACGATTGACATATTTCGTTCCTGTCGGTCGGTCGAACCGATGTACCCAACGGAGAAACGGGAGACAGAGCGTGCGTCGTCCTGCGTTGCGGTACTTCTGGTGGATATATCCCTCTTCGCCTCCGAAACCGCTAAAGCGGTGGTTAAAGCCAAGCCAGGATTCACGACGCGCAACAAAAAGCCCGAGACCTTGCATCGGAATCTCAAACGGGTCTGCTGCGGGATCAGTTCCGCGTTCATCAACCGCCCAACTGCCGTACATTCCGGCTTGCCATCCCGGTTCAAAGTGCGTCGCCACTGTTCCGTCGAGGGCGTCCCACAAGGCCGGTCCTTGCAGAAGGTCATCGCTCATCGGATTCGCATCGAGATAGTCAAGAAGTTGAGCGATTTCACCAGTGGGAATCAGAACATGTGAATCAAGGACCATGACCCAATCTGAGTTTGAATACTTGAACAGAAGGTCTCGCACTGCGGTGCCGCGGATTTCACCGCAAGGCACATAACGCAATTGCGGACAATTCGCTTCGAGCGACTTCAGTGCCGGTGCCGAAACTCCACTTGGGTTGTTATCGAGCACCAAAATCGAGATTCGATCGAGAATCTCCGGATGAAAGAGTCGCAACGATTGAACAGTGAAATAAACACCGTCGTAATCGTCATAGGTCGCCATAGCGATGGTGAGTTGTTTATGCGGCTGTTGTGGACCGGCGGTTGGCCGACCAAAAGTCTTCGGAACGCTGTCAATTTTTTCAGGTTCCGCGGCGAGTTCGAGAAGATCGAAAAATGTGCCCGGATCCACCCCGCTCACATGCACTGCGAACGGACTCAACGGTTTCAGCCCCGTCGGTCGAAGAAGAGACCGCACATCAGCGAGCGATATCGTCATCATCAGAGCACGACGATCGGCCACGCCATAACTAATCATGAGATCGTCGCCCTTCCGTGCAAGCCCGGCGCAAAATTCAATCGACTGCACCTCGAAGAAAAACGCCTGACTGACTCCGCTGATCACAAACGAACGATCAAGATGCACAAAGCGATGCACATACGACGGCCCTCCCCCAAAGGGCGCAATTTCATGCACGACGAAGATCCAACCATCGTCAACTTCGACACCTTGCGATCCGCCGCGCAATCGAAGGCCGCCGCCATCGTCTGGTCCCGCCTCACTGCTAATCGTGACCATTGATCCGGTTGCAGGATCACAGCGGAGAATGACCGTTGGCGAACACGTGTAGACGAAGTGGAGCGCGCCATCGTAAACAAACGGCATCCAATTCTTTTCGTGATGTCCTGGTCGTGGCGAGGGCAGCGTA
>CAIPQK010000019.1 GCA_903867185.1 uncultured Candidatus Nemicrothrix sp.
CGTGGGGCTTGGGGTACTTGGGTTCCAACGTTTGCAGGTCCAACGACGAGAGTGGGAACGCTCAACTGGCAACTCCTTCCCCTCCTCCGCCGGATGTGAAAAGCGGCTGACCGATGCCGCCGCCACCGTCTCCACCCTCATTGCAAAATTTGGACATCGCTAACGTGCGCATCGCCGTCGACGCAACATCACTCATCGGACACCGAACCGGAATCGGCGGCGTTACACGCACCTACCTCCACCGACTTACTCGACCCAACTTTGAGATTTCCGCATTCGCCGTCTCACGTCGTGGAGCCGGGCCGATGCTCGACGAACTCCCGGCCGGCGTCGAGGCACACCGTCGACCGATGGTCGCTCGACCACTCCGCTCCATGTGGCGTCGCGGTCCATGGCCTCCTATCGAGTGGTGGACCGGCGACATCGATCTTGTCTGGGGTCCGAACTACGTCGTGCCTCCGGCCAAGAATGCCGCTCGCGTCGTAATGGTCCATGACCTGACCGCTGTGCATTTCCCAGAAATGTGCACACGAGATGTGCAACAGATGCCATCGCTATTGCGTCGTGAGATTCTCGATGGCGCCTGGATCAATACCCCATCACAGGCAGTCGCTGATGACGTGATCGAAACCCTCCAGGTCGATCCCCACAGAGTTCGAGCAATTCACCTCGGAGGACCGGAACGAATAGATGACGCTACGAGACGTGAACGCGCCGCTCGCGGTCGCGTTTTCGCAGAGGTTGATGAGTATTTACTTTCTCTTGGAACTATCGAACCGAGAAAAGACATTCCGTCGCTTGTGCGCGCGTTCGACGTGATCGCTCCTCGACGACCAAACCTGCACCTCGTCATTGCTGGCCCTGACGGATGGGGCGTCGACGCCGTTCGCGACGTCATTGACGCTTCGCCCCACCGCTCTCGGATCCGCCGCACCGGCTGGCTCACCGACGCCGACCGAGATGATCTTCTCGCTGGCACGAAAGCATTCGTCTATCCCTCGTTGCTTGAGGGATTCGGCATCCCACCACTCGAAGCAATGGCGGCGGGCGTTCCCGTCGTCGCCACCCGAACCGGTTCTCTCCCTGAAGTTCTCGCCACTGCGGCCCAGTGGGCTGAGCCCGGTGACGTCGACACACTGGTGTCGGCAATCGAAGCAGTTCTCGACAATCCGAACATGGCGAGCTCGTTGGTGGCTGCCGGGGATGAACGACTCACACACTTTTCGTGGGATCGATCAACCGACGAACTCGTCGCACTGTTCGAACTTGCCTGCGCGGCTCGGGCCTAAGGTGACCCCATGAGGGCTCTTGTAACGGGTGCGGCGGGATTCGTTGGGAAACACCTTTGCGCTCACCTCCTTAGCGAGGGCGACACCGTGATCGGCGTTGATCTCGCAGACGGGCCTGACCTTCTTGACCCCGTCGCCGTCACCGCCCTCATGGCCGATATCCGACCTGATGTCGTCTACCACCTAGGGGGCTGGAGTGACGTTGGGGCGTCATGGGAGTTTCCCCTCGACGCATTCCGCGTCAACGGCGAAGGAACACTCAACCTCTTGCGTGCGTGTATCGACAACGGAGCACCGCGAGTGCTCGCTGTTAGCAGCGCCGACGTGTACGGACGCGTCACTCCCGAAGAACTTCCGATCAATGAGTCCACGCCCTTTCGTCCCGTCACTCCGTATGCCGCCAGCAAGGTCGCTGCAGACCAACTTGCTTTGCAGGCATGGTTAGGTCACGGGCTCGAAACCATTCGAGTCCGCGCGTTCAATCACCTCGGACCAGGACAAACCACGCGATTTGTTGCGCCTGCAATCGCTCAACGGATCGCGCTCAACGAACGCGATGGACTTACCGCCATTCCTGTCGGCAACCTCATACCCCGGCGAGATCTCACCGATGTTCGCGATGTTGTGCGCGCCTATCGACTCCTCATGCTTAAAGGAGTATCTGGCGAGGCCTACAACGTCTGCACTGGGAAAGACCTCACCATTGGCGACCTAGCTGAGCGGCTCGCGGCTCTTGCAGCATTGCCGATGTCACTTGAGACCAACCCCGATCTACAACGAGCCGTCGAAACTCCGGTCCTTCGCGGCGACCCGAGCAAAATTCATGCGGCAACCGGATGGACTCCCGAGATTCCCCTCGACACAACGTTGCAAGACATTCTCAATGAGCACCGCGACGCGTTAGTCAACGGCAAATGACCACGAACGGGTTGGTTTCAATCGACGTGGCCTTCTGGGCCGTAGAATCTCACGAACACGGGCGATGCCCCCACCTCCCGAGCGGAATCCCACAATGACTAAGAAAGCCCTCATCACAGGAATTACAGGTCAGGATGGCTCCTACCTCGCTGAGCTCCTCCTTGCCAAGGGATACGACGTCATTGGAATGGTTCGCCGAAGCTCCACGCTGAATTTCGAACGGATTGGCCATCTGCAAAACGACGTTGAACTCGTTCCCGGAGATCTCCTCGATGAAGTCTCGATGATTCACATCCTGCGCGATCATCGCCCCGACGAGGTTTACAACCTGGCGGCTCAATCGTTTGTGCAGACGTCATTTAGCCAGCCTGTGCTCACAGGTGAGACAACGGCGCTTGGCGTTACCCGAATTCTTGACGCTATCCGCCTCGCTGACCACGATGTTCGGTTCTATCAAGCGAGTTCCTCTGAGATGTTCGGGAAAGTCGTCGAAGTCCCGCAGAAGGAATCGACACCGTTCTACCCTCGCAGCCCCTACGGCGTCGCCAAACTCTACGGACACTGGATCACAGTGAACTACCGCGAGAGTTATGGCATCCACGCGAGTTCTGGAATTCTTTTCAATCATGAGAGCCCTCGCCGCGGCCTCGAGTTTGTAACCCGAAAAATCTCTAATGGTGTCGCCCGAATTAAACTTGGCCTTGACTCAGAAATTCGTCTTGGCAACCTTGACGCACAGCGCGACTGGGGATTCGCGGGCGACTATGTCGATGCCATGTGGCGCATGCTTCAACAGGACGAACCAAGCGACTTCGTGGTTTCCACCGATGAAACCCACTCCGTGCGCGAATTCTGTGAACTTGCTTTCGGCCGTGTTGACCTCAATTGGCAAGATCACGTCGTGATCGATGAGCAATTCTTCCGACCAGCGGAAGTTGAGCTCCTGGTGGGAGATGCAACACGAGCTCGCGAGGTCCTCAATTGGACCGCCAAAACATCGTTCTCTGATCTCGTCCACATGATGGTCGATGCTGATCTCGAGAACGTCGCTCGTTACCAGCGCGACCACGCCTGACTGCTGTGATTACCGTCATCGCCGGCGGAGTCGGGGCTGCTCGCATGCTTCGTGCGCTGCTCCAGGTAGTGAACGCGTCCGAGGTCACCGCGATCGTCAATGTTGGCGATGATCTTGAACTTCATGGACTTCGTATTTCTCCCGACCTCGACACCGTGACGTACACGTTGGCCAATGCAATAAACCCCGAAACCGGATGGGGTCTTATCGACGAATCTTGGCAAGCCCGATCGATGCTTGAACAATACGGCGGAGTTAGTTGGTTCGGCCTCGGCGACCGGGATCTAGGCACTCACCTTTACCGAACCCAAAGAATTTCCGAGGGAGCCGACCTCACGGCGGTCACCTCCGAAATCACCTCTGCCTGGGGTCTTGAGCTCAACGTGCTTCCTGCCACATGCGACCGTCTTCGGACAATGGTCACATTGGCATCCGATGATCCCTCTAACGATGACTTCGAAAGCCTCATTGCTGGCAGCGAGATCAGTTTCCAGGAGTACTTCGTTCAACGCCATCATTCCGTTCCCGTCTCTGCTGTGCGGTTTGACGGAGCTGAATCTTGTCAGCCCGGACCAGGCGTGATTGATGCAATTAACGGTGCCGACCTCATCATTATCGCGCCATCGAATCCGATCGTTTCCATTGCACCCGTGCTCGCAATTCCCGGAATTCGTGATGCACTCGTCCGCCGCCGCAACGCAGTCACGGCTGTCTCTCCGATCATCGCCGGCGCCGCCCTCAAAGGACCTGCCGATCGGATGATGTCTGAACTTGGCCACGACGCAAGCGTCCTTGGCGTTGCTGCGCTCTACAAAGAATTCGTCAGCACACTCATCATCGATACCGAAGATTTGAAACACAAGAGCGCCATCGAAGATCTCGGATTGCGATGCGTCGTGGCAGAAACTGTCATGAGCAAGCCAGGCGTTTCCGAATCACTCGCGCTCACCGTTCTAGCTGGAGCGAACTCATGAGCCGCATAGAAATCTTCGGTATCGAAGGAATTGGCGAAATCGTGGCCGGAGACGACCTCGCATCGGTCATCGCTGCGGCTGCTGCACGTTCAACAGATACGAACCTCGCCGACGGAGACGTTGTAGTGGTCACGCAAAAAATAGTTTCGAAGGCCGAGGATCGTCTCGTCGCCATTGACCCAAATGATCCCCTGAGCCACAAACCTCTCGTCGAACGGGAGTCGGTGCGAATTCTCCGTCGCAGAGGTGATCTCATCATTAGCGAAACCGAACACGGATTTGTATGCGCCAACGCCGGCATCGATCTTTCGAATGTTGAACGCGGGTGGGCTGCTCTTCTCCCAATCGATTCCGATCGATCTGCCCGTCGAATCCGAGATGGCCTCCGCCACCGATTCGGGGTTGATGTCGCCGTCATCATTTCTGACACCTTTGGGCGCGCTTGGCGAAGAGGAGTTACCGACGTGGCCATAGGCTGCGCAGGCGTGGCAGGAGTCGTCGACCTCCGAGGCACCGCCGATGCGCTCGGACGCGAGATGCAGGTCACCGAAGTTGCAATCGTCGATGAACTGGCAGCAGCAGCCGAACTCGTGATGGGTAAATCGACAAATATTCCGGTCGCCGTCATTCGCGGTGCTGACACTTCGTGGCTTCGAGATGGAAGCGTTGCCGATGAAATAGTCCGGTCGCCCAGTGAAGACCTCTTCAGATAGTTCCTTTCGACCGAGCATCACTATGACTGAATCGACCATCCCTCCCGTAGACAACCCGCCACCGCCCGCTCCCCCTCCACCAGCAACGGTTGCGTTGCGCGAGGCGCGGCCCAATGGCCTCGTGCCCGATTTCTCAAAGGTTCCGATCGCATTTCAATCGCGCGTGGCGATGACTATTTCATGCACCGACGCTGATCATCTTCCCCGAGTCCCAAATGCAGGCGAAATCATGGACCACCAAAGCGGACGCGTCCAAGTAATGCACAACGGCGTACTGGTAGAAGACGGCTGCTACTACGGAACTATCACGAGCGAAATAATTCGTTGTCTCCGGGGCATTCACGAACCCCAAGAAGAAGTCGCATTCGCGACGATTCTGAATCGGTTGGCCGAAACTCTTCCCGCCAACCGAAATCCAACAATGATCGAGCTCGGAAGTTTCTGGGCGTATTACAGCCTCTGGTTTCTCAACAATTTTCCCAACGGAACTTCGATCTGCCTGGAGCCAGACACTCACCACCTTGAAGTTGGTCAACGAAACTTTGCAATAAATAACCGGAACGGAATATTCATCAACGCTGCGATCGGCACTGGCGGTGGGTCGGTCAGCGGTTTTGTCACTGAGACCAATCCGCATCCCGTTGACCTCCCATCACACGATCTTGATTCGCTCCTCTCGACCTGCGGCATCGAACGCGCTGACATTCTCCTTTCCGACATACAGGGCGGCGAAGTTCCGTTACTCCTCGGCGCAAGCGAACGACTTCGCCAGGGTGCAGTTCGATTCCTCGTTGTGAGCACTCACGATCTGTCGATAACCGGAAGTGCCACGACTCACCAACAGGTACTCGACATCCTGTTGTGGTCGGGCGCACACATCATCGCCGAACACACGATCTCCGAGTCATTCAGCGGCGACGGGCTCATCGTCGCCTCGTTCGATCCACGAGACAAAGATCTCACGATCAATATTTCTCACAATCGCAGCCGAGACTCTCTCTTCGGAGAGTGGGAACCGAGAGCCGAGGCGTACAGGCTTCAACTCCACGAAGCGAACGAGGAACTCAACCAATTTCGTAAAATGTTGCCGTTCCGAATTCAGCGAAAATTACGCAACGCTTGGAAAGCGTTAAAGAGTTAATTCTTTTCCTGCGCTCGGAACCAATCAAGAGTTGCGACCGCGCCATCAGCTAATGCGGTTCGAGGACTCCAACCAAGTATCTGGCCAGCAAATCCCGGATTCAGTGCAGAACGGGCAAGCTCGCCAACACGAGCAGGTTCGTAGACAGGCCCACTATCGCTTCCTGCTGCAGCGGCCATCGCCCGGTAAAGCATGTTGACGGAAGTTTCGACTCCGGTTCCGATATTGCAGAGGACTCCGTCGCCGTGGTCAGCCGCACGAACAAATGCATCGACAACATCATCGACGAAGACGAAGTCGCGGGTTTGTTCGCCGTCACCAAAGATCCGACATTCTTCTCCGCTCTGAAGGCGACCAGCAAAGATCGCAACTACTCCGGCCTCGCCGTGCGGGTCTTGGCGTGGCCCATAGACATTGGCCAACGCAAGTGCTGCATAGTTCAATCCATGAAGAAACTGGAACGCGTGCAGGTAATCGTCGATAACTTTTTTTGCCACGCCGTAGGGAGAAATTGGATGTTGCGGGTGCAGTTCATCGACCGGCAGATCCTCAGGAGCGGGATCGCCATAAATGGTTCCGCCGCTTGAGGCAACAACCACTTTGCGGGCGCCGGCCAAACGAGCTCCCTCGATCACATTCAGACCACCTAAAACATTCACTTCGGCGTCGAAGAGTGGTCGTTCTACAGAAACACGTACATCGGCTTGAGCCGCAAGGTGAAAGACCACTTCTGGTTCAGCCGATGCGAGTGCCGCTGGAATCTCAGCTGAGCGAACATCAATCTCAACGAAGGAGAACCGATCACTGGCGACTCGAGCGTTTGCAAGGTTGGATAACCGCCCAGTCGCAAGATTGTCGAACACAGAAACGGTATGGCCCTCAGCGAGCAGGCGATCAACCAACGTCGAGCCGATAAACCCGGCCCCTCCAGTAACTACCGCGCGCATGGTCAATCGCTTTCAGGAACTCGAGCACCGACAAGCTCTGAATGCGCCGGGAGTTGAACGGCAGTGCCTACGACTGAAATCTCACTTATTTGCGAGTCGGGTCCGATGCGAGCACCGGTTGCAATGATGGAGTCATGGATTCGGACGCCGGGCCCGATCGTGACCCCATCCATAAGCACCGAGTTCCGCACAACTGCCCCGTTGCCAATCACAACACCGGCACCAAGAACTGAATTTTCCACAACGGCAGACGTATCAACTTCATCAGAGGGCCTGAGAGCATCTTCACGGGAGCGAGTGCCATCGATGAGGTCGAGTTGTGCTCGCAAATAGGCGGCAGGGGTTCCCGCATCGATCCAGTACGCATCGCTATGAAGGGCATACAAACTCTCATCGGCGACCATCGATGGAAATGTCTCACGCTCTATCGAAACTTTGCGATCGGCAGCAATCCGGTCGAGAACAGACGGCTCGAGAACGTACGTTCCAGCGTTGATCCAGTTCGTAGGAGCAGTCCCCGGTGCGGGTTTCTCGACAAACTCAATGACTCGTCCATCATCATCGATCGGGACAACGCCGTATCGGGAAGGATCATCTACTGGGGTGAGGGCGATGGTGCCTTCGGCGCCATGACTCTTGTGAAAGGTCCATAGTTCAGTGACATCAAGATCGGTGAGGACATCGCCATTGACAACAATGAAGGTGTCATCAATCCCGGCAGATAACGCTGCATAGCGAACTGCCCCAGCCGTGTCGAGAGGGTCGGGCTCCACGGCGTAATGGAGCACGACTCCAGCGCAGATGCCATCGGGGTAGGCGTCAGAAAATGCGTCGGGTCGATACCCAAGTGAAAGCACCGCTTCAGTTACCCCATGCGACCCGAGAGTAGCCACCACTCGTTCAATCATTGGCACACCCACGATTGGGAGCATCTGCTTCGGCAGATCATTCGTGAGTGGACGCAAACGCGTGCCAAACCCTCCTACAAGTACGACAGCCCTCACTGGCCCGCCGCAAGAGTGGTCGGGACTGCGTCTGTTCCGCCAGCGGGAATTGTTGCTACCGAAGAATCCACGGTGTTCGAGTTGGGATCGACCGTGACAGTGGTCGGATCAATTGTCAGCTTTGGGGTACTGGCTGGCTGTCGGGCGATGACGACCATGACAATTCCGACGATCACCGCAGCGGCAACCGTAAGGGGAAATGCCAAACGCCGTTTAGGGCGCTGCTCGACCTGGCCGCTTTCGCGGGCCATTCGGGCCGCCTTCTTCGCCTGAGATGCTTTACCCATAGTTCGACGATGTTAGCGGTCACTGCCCGCATCACCCGTCAGAACACATTTAGTGACCGGATTTCCTGCGTTCAATCAGTTCAGTAAAGAGATTTTCATACGACTCCGCTACCGCAGCGGGCGAGGCCCAACGCTCGACGAAGAGTCGACCCGATGCACCCATACTGTCGGCTCGATCCGGATCATCAATGAGTTCTCCCAGTGCAACCGCAAATGCTCGAGCATCATCGGGCGGAACGGAGATTCCTGACCCAGCTCGTTCCAGTGTGCGCTCCACTTCAGTGCCCGAGTCGACACTCGCCACGATTGGCCGACCAGCGGCAAGGATCGAATACAACTTCGATGGGACGCTCGACCAGGCCAATCCGGCGCGCAATGGCACAACATGAATATCGCCCGCAGCAAGCACCTCCGGCAGTCGCTGGATCGGTTGCATGTCGATGAAACGTACATTCGTGAGGCTTGCCGCGTCGCGTTCAAGATCCGGCCTTGCTGAACCTCCACCATTGATGACAAAGACAACATTTGGCCGACTCACTTCGAACGAGCGAGCCGCATCAAGAACGAGATCGAGTGACTGCGAGAAACCAACATTTCCCGCATACATCACAACTTTTTTTCCGATGAGTCCGTACTGCTCACGGTAAGAATTTTCTCGCGCCGCCGGACGAATCGCATTGGTATCGACAAAGTTGGGAATGACTCGAACCTTCTTTGCCTGAGCTTGCGCCCGCTCTCCTTCTAAACCGATGGTGATTTTCGCTCGCACATTCTCCGCTAAATCGTCAGAAAGCACCGTCACTGCGTCCGACATTCGATAACTCACACGTTCGAGTGCTCGGGCTCCTCGAATCACCCGATCCCCAGATAGGAGCCCTAACTCGATCGCAACATCAGGAAAGACGTCCTGAATATTAAAGACCAGTGGTGCCCTTCGGACTGTTGCCGCGATTCTTCCAGCTAACCCAAGCGTCAAAGGCGGAGACATCGCGAGCACGGCGTCGGGGCGAACTCGACCAGATGCTCCTACAAGTGTTGCAAGCGCGGTGAACCCTCCGAAGGCAAGAGCACGCGCCGGAATGTTTCGTTTATCAGTAGGAAACGGATGAACCCGACTGATGCGACCCCAGTCGGTTCGCTCAGTTCGCACCAACTGGCCGTTCCACCCCGCGTCGATCGAGTGGTGCTGATACCAGGGCAGTGAGGTCACAACGTGCAGCCGATTGCCTCGAGCGATCAGTTCATGCGCAATTCGAGACATGACAACGCCAGTCGGAGCAACGTCGGGATCGAAATGTGGACAGATAACGAGAAGGTTCACCGGTTCTCCCGATAGAGGGAAAGAAGGTTCTGAGCAGGAGTCGTCCAATCGAAGTGCTTAGCCCGATCGAATCCCTGACGAACGAGAACCGTACGCCGTGCAGGATCATCGATCAGATCACCAAGTGCGTTGGCCCATCCGGCGACATTCAATGGATCTACCAACTCCCCCGCTCCACCGATGACCTCAGGCAGAGCACCGACATCGCTTGCCACCACGGGACAGCCACGAGACATCGCCTCGAGAACAGGAATTCCAAATCCTTCATAGAGCGACGGAAACGCCACGACGGTCGCGGCCCTGAAGAGCAAGTCAAGATCGGCTTCAGGAATGCGCCCGGCTCGTACGACGTCGTTCGCGAGTCCATAGGCATCGATCGCCGCTGTGACTGTTGCATCGCTTGATCCGCTTCCGCCTGTGAAGACAAGGCGCAACTCCGGACGAGTAGTCACGATTTGGGCGAACGCAGCCACGAGTGTCTCGTGATTCTTATGCGGATAGGTGATCGCTGGATAAAGGATGAACGGACGCTGGGTTAGACCGAAACTCGCAAGCAATTGGACAAGGCGGTCATGATCGAAGGCATCTCCGGGCTCATTCACGCCGCAAGGAATAACCCGAATTCGCTCGCGCTCAATTCCGACACGACGGACAACATCGTTCGCAACAAATTCCGAAAGGCACACGACCGTTCGTGCTCGTCGAACAGACCGCGGAGCAACGAACCGAATATAGGAACCTTTAACGAATCCGAACCGATCCGGATTCGCCAATGGCTGCAGATCGTGCAATGTGAGTACGCCGGGGGTGAGTCGCAAAAACGGCATCGTCCCCCCGCAATGATGAAGGAGAGTGCATCGATCGCTCAACGCCTGAACGGCAAGCCATGTCGACTCGGCAAACACTCGCAAAATCCTTGACGACCCGGATAGTGGCGCAACGCGGGTTGTGAATCTCGAAGCAATCTCGGGGTGCGCCGCACTGAACTGCCGGTTCACATAGAGAACCACCTCCACATCGTCCGGATGTAGTTCAGCGAGTTCAAGCAACAGTCGAACGGTGTACTCCTCGCTTCCGCCAACTTCACCAGGAACAAGCCAAAGCAGATTCACCCCAACGCGCCGCACAGCCCGATCGTTCATGACAATGCCTCGTTGTAGACCTGTTCGAGTTTGCGCGCTGTCGCTTCCCAGGCGAAGGCCGACAGAGCCCGATCGAAACCAGCGCGCCCGAGCCGGGCTCGCTCAGCGTCATCAGCGAGAATCCGATCTATTTCCGATCGCAGCATTTCGACATCGGACGGATCGATAACCACGCCGCAGTCGCCAACCACTTCTTCGGTTGATGTACCCGACGACGTAATCACTGCTGTCCCCTGAGCCATAGCCTCCAACACGGGAAGCCCAAATCCCTCCTGGCGAGAAGGAAAGCAGAAGATGTCAGCATCGGTTTGTAACGCCGCGAGTGTTTCAGGCTCGACGAAACCAACTTGCTGAACCCGTGATCCAAGACGAACAAGTCGCTGATCTAATTGCTCATTCCAACCCTTGGGCCCAGCAAGAACGAGAGTTACAGAACGATCTTTGATCCCCTCAAACGCATCAAGAAGCACCGGGAGATTTTTGCGCGGTTCGATCGTTCCAGCCCACAGCACATATCGGCCATGAAGACCGAAGCGGGCTCGCATGCCATCAATCATCGATTGGTCGACTGACACGGAATCGACGCCCCACGGGACGAGTCGAAGTCGACTGTGATCAAAGCCGTGCGCAACGCATTCATCGATAGTTGCTTGAGAGGGGCAGATAATAAGTCGAGCGTCACGTTGAGCAAGATCGATCGATCGATGAAAGAACGAAACTCCGCGACGTGTGAACTGTGACGGATCACGAAGGAACGCAAGATCATGGACCGTGGCAACAATCGGAACACTCGGCGGCGGCATCGCCATTCCCGTTGCGTGAATGACATCGACAGGACCAGTTGCTCGTTCCACCGAGGGACGCCGAAGTCGGTGCCATGACTCGTAGAGCGCGAGCCGAGGAAGGCGAAGTTGTGCGACCGGGATCGTGGGAACCCACGCCGCCTCTGGCTGTCCCCGGTGCCGAGCACTCACGCCAACAAGATCGAGCTCGGTGAAGCGCTGAAGGGCGCTCACGCTCCCAAGGGCGGCGCGAGCCGTGCCGCCAGGGACGGCGTGCCAACACTGCTCGAGGGTGATTGCCACCCGACGACATCGCTCCATGAGCGGACAAGTCTCCCACGGAGCCGACAACCCTCCCGGCATCGCCCTCAAAGCAACCCTGCGATGGTCTGACGGTCGGTAGGGTGACGCCATGGATTTTGCACCAAATAGCGCCTTCTGGAACGACCGAAAGGTCCTGATCACCGGCGGACGCGGGTTTCTTGGCCAAGCAGTCGTCGATCGGGTGCAAGCACGAGGCGCCAAGGCGCTCTTCGCCCCCGCCAGCGCTGACTATGACCTGCGCGATCGCTCGGCAGTCACGCAAATGTTCGCCGACACGCAACCCGATCTCGTTATTCATCTTGCGGCGCGCGTTGGAGGCATCGGAGCCAACATGGAGCGCCCCGCGGAGCTCTATCTCGACAATCTCCTGATGGGCACCTATGTGCTCGATGAAGCCCATCTCCAGAACACACCGAAGACGGTGATGGTCGGCACAATCTGTTCGTATCCAAAATTCACGCCAGTTCCCTTTGCAGAGGAATCGCTTTGGCAGGGGTACCCCGAAGAAACGAACGCACCTTACGGAATTGCCAAACTCGCGCAGCTTGTCCAGGTGCAGGCCAACAGAGCCCAATATGGCCAAGACGCGATCTATCTCATGCCGACAAACCTTTACGGTCCGCGCGACAAGTTTCATACGGCGGTTTCCCATGTGATCCCAGCGCTGATCAAGAAGGCCGTCGACGCGAAAGAATCCGAGGCCGATTCCTTAGAGGTTTGGGGAACTGGTTCAGCGAGTCGTGAATTCCTTTTTGTCGATGACGCTGCCGAAGGGATCGCTCTTGCCGCGGAATTTTACGACAGTGGCGAGCCAGCCAACCTCGGCGCCGACCGAGAACTCCCCATTCGAGAACTCGTGGAAATCATTGTGAAACTCGTCGGATTCCAAGGCGAAGTTCGCTGGGATACCACCAAGCCAGATGGCCAACCCCGCCGAGGCGTCGATGGCTCGCGAGCGCGCCAAGAATTCGGATTCACCGCCGGCACGACATTCGACGAAGGTCTGAAGAAAACTCTTGACTGGTACTTGGCCAATCGCGTCGAGGCCGAAGCTCGCCCGGTTTGATTGCCCCCTTCAACCCCGATCGAACGAACGCCTGATCGCAGCTTTCAGCAGTGACTCAGCCGCAGGTCTGACCATCGGGCACACGTGGAATGAACTCACTCAACGTTGTCGTGGTTACGGCTTGCGTTGTCGTGGTTACGGCTTGCGTTGTCGTAGTTACGGCTCGCGTCGTCGTAGTTACGGCTCGCGTCGTCGTAGTGGTCCCAAGTGTTGACGCAGTTACCCGGCTTGAACTCGACGGTGACGATGCTGTGGTTGACGTCGTAAGGCCACTCAAGTCCGGAAGAGCGTTAGGGCTAGGAATCGGACGCAGCCCGCGGAACACATCGAATATTGGCTGCGACGCCGCGACGTTCAACTCGAGAACACTCGCAGCACCCTTGAACGTGCCGGTGGCAACAGGAGTGAAACTCACCAAAGCATCCGGATCGAAAGTTCGGAACTGTGAACCAAGATCAACAAGTTGTTGAACCGTGAACTCCGTATCGAGCGTGACATTTTTCTTCGCGATATCGAGGAAGTCTTTCAAGATGAACGGGTTACGCACTCCCTGAGCGACGGCCTTCTTTAATGCCGCTCGAATGAACTGCTGCTGACGAGTAACCCGACCGAAATCACTCGTCGGGTCTTCCTGCCAAGTTTTCATATTGTCTCGAGAAATTTCGAAATGTCGAGATCGAGCGAATGCGAGTGCTTGCTCACCACTCAGCATCTGACATCCGGTGTCGTATTGGAACAACCCTGTGGCTTGATCGCGAGATGGGTAGTTGAAATACACCGGCACGCCATTGACTGCCTTGACCAATGCTTCAAAGCCTTGGAAGTCAACCATTGCGTAGTGGTTGATCGGGATACCGAAATCCTGATTGATCGTCTGGATCAATCGCTCAGGTCCGCCAAGTGACAAGGCCGTATTGATACGACCCTGACCCCCACCGGCAATATCGACCCACAGATCTCGCGGCAATGACAGCAACGAGGCCTGCTGCGTTTTCGGCTCGACACGCAGAATCATGATCGTGTCAGTGTTCAGAGACTTACTCCGGCCACGAAGCACCGGATCACCTTCAGCCAACCCCATACCGTCGTCAATTCCGACCAGCAAGATATTCATTGCCTCACCTGGAGCGCTGGCCGCCTGAAGCGACGAACCCACGTCGATCCGCGGCAGTGCACTCGCTTGGTTATACGCCCACGCCAAACTGCCTGCCGCTATGAGACAGGCGAACACGATGAAGATATTCAGTGAGAGCAGCAGCCTTTGAGGCCACGTCCGGGAGGGGTGACGCACATCTGAACACTACCGGAGCGTTTCCAGCTCAAAGCGTCAGGATCTCGTCGGTCTCGTTGCGACCGTCGTAGGCTCCAAGCGCCGTGGAGACATTAACCCTTGCAGCCCTAAGCATCGAACCCGTCGCTGTTGTCGGCGGCATGGTCGCGTCTGGACTCGCCGACGTGACCTCAGACCTCTCTGCACTTGAATCATCGGGCTGGTGGGCCGTCATTCTTCCGTTCAGCGGAGATCCTGTCTGCGCACGATTCGAACGCCGTCGACCAACCGTTTCCGCACCCCGTGCGCCCCAGCGCTGGCAAGGCCCTTCCCCTCAATCATGGACCTCGTCACTCTCCCGAGAGGAGTTCGCTCAGCGCGTCGATGAAATCCGCGAGTCGATCGCTGCTGGCGATGTGTACCAAGTGAACCTCACCCGCCAGTTATCAGCGCCACTCCCCCACGACGCATCAATGCTCGCATTAGGAAATCACCTCGCCTCGTCCAACCCTGCTCCGTTCTCAGCAATTGTTGAACTGCCCGCTTTCGGCATTCGCGTTGCCTCGGCATCGCCAGAACTGTTTCTCGCCCGCGATGGATCGCGTGTGCGGTCAGCCCCCATCAAAGGAACGACATCAACTGGCGGTGATTTCGGTGAGAAGGATTGTGCTGAGAACATCATGATCGTCGATCTCGTGCGCAATGACTTTGGCCGAGTGTGCCTCCCGGGCTCCGTGAGCGTGCCGAATCTTCTCGAACGTCAACATCACCCGGGCCTTGACCACCTCGTCAGCACCATCGAAGGTGAGTTGCAACCCAACATTGGTTGGCCCGAGTTGATTGAGGCGACCTTTGCTCCCGGCTCTGTAACGGGTGCGCCAAAGATCGCCGCCGTCACCAAAATAAATGAGCTCGAACCCGTTGAGCGCGGGATCTACTGCGGAGCAATCGGATGGGTCGATGCTGATCGATCAATCGGTGAACTGAATGTTGCAATCCGCACCTTCTGGGTCCATGAAGATCGCCTGTGTTTCGGCACCGGTGGCGCCATCACATGGGACTCCACCGCCGATGATGAGTGGGCCGAAACAGAACTCAAAGCAGAGCGCCTCGTAGCGCTCGCGTCGTCTCCACCAGCATGAATACCCAAATCATCTGGGTCAATGGCAAACTCGTTAAAAGTTCGATGCCTTCGCTCTTGGCCAACGACCACGGATTCCTCCTCGGCGATGGCATCTTCGAGACGTTGATCGTTCGCGACAAAAATCCCGTGTTCATCAACCGCCATCTTCGACGTCTTCGAGCAGGAATCGACCGACTTCTTATTACGAACACCCCGACCGACGATCAACTCACCGCCGGCATTTTCCAGCTTCTCGAGGAAAACCATCTCAGTGATGCCCGAGTGCGCATCACCATCACCCCTGGGTCAGGACTCTCGGCACTCGAGCGCGGGACCCAACCATTAGCCGTTATAACGGCAGTTCCTCTGACTATCAAGCATTCATCGATTTCGTTGTGCACGGTCGACTGGGTACGCAACGAGCGATCTCCACTCGCCGGGCTCAAGTCCACCAGCTGGGGCGAGAACGCTTCCATTCTTCGTTTCGCCCGATCCAAAGGGTTCGATAACGCGATTCTTTGCGACAGCACTGGTCGGCTCAGCGAATGCACAACGTCAAATCTCTTCTTGGTCATCGACGGCCAGATCGTTACTCCAACCCTTGAGAGCGGCTGCCTGCCCGGAATCATCCGAGAAGTCCTCCTCGAAGAAGGGATAGCTACCGATCGCGATCTCTTCCCCGCTGACCTAGTGCAGGCAACCGCGGTTTTCATAACTTCATCCACAACAGGCGTTGTGCCCGTGCACCTCGTGAACGAACTCCGTTACGCAGACGACTCGCAGGAAACATCCGCTGCGAACGATGTGATCGAGAACTTGTCGGCGTCCTAGCGACAATTCACGACAACAGGCGCGCGTGCACGATGTCGCCCACAGTCACCGAAACAATGCTCCCGTCTCGGTCAACGAGCAGTCGCCCATCGTCGGCAATCCCAACAGCCCGACCATCGAATGACTCGTTCGCGCTTTCGACACGAACATCGCGTCCAATCGTTGACGAGGCAGATCGAACGTCTTCAAGAAATTTGATTCGCCCTGCGTCGTTACTAATCGCGACGAGGTGACGATCAAAATGCCGTAGCCACGCAACGAGAACTTCCTCGCGATCGACCGAGTTGCCAGTCACGTGATTGACCGAAGCTGCGGTCAACGAAAGTTCCTCAGGAAGATCCGCCGGCCAATCAAGGTTGAGGCCCATCCCGACCACGACCGCCTCGACCTGACCATTGGCGACATGAGATTCCGCCAAGATGCCCGCCAACTTTCGATCGACAAGCGGCCCCTCGGCCACCACGAGATCGTTGGGCCATTTCAAACCGGGCCGAACCCCTGCGACCTCGTCCACCGCATCGATCGCCGCGAGCCCACAGGCCAGCGTGAGAAGAAAGAGCTCGTCAGGGCCAATCGTGGGCCGCAGAAGCGCCGAGACGAGCAATGAGGCGCCAGCAGGCGCAATCCATGCCCGATCAAGGCGGCCGCGACCTGCTGTCTGGTGGTCGGCGACAAGGACCAGGCCCTCGGGGACGCCCGCGGCAGCGGCCTCGAGGAGGTCTCGATTGGTAGAACCGGTCTCGGCCACCCATCGCACATCGGCGAATCGGGTGGCCGGGACCCCAGAAGTGGCGAAGGACCCGTTCACGCGTGCCACCATAGAGCGTGCTTAAAAAGATCCTCATCGCCAACCGCGGCGAAATCGCTGTCCGTGTCATCCGCGCCTGTCAGGAAATGGGCATCGCCACCGTTGCGGTGTACTCAGACCTCGATAGAGATGCTCTCCATGTTCGCCTCGCTGACGAGGCCTACGCACTCGGCGGAACCACCGCTGCGGAGAGTTACCTCAACACCGAACTGATCCTCGATGTCATCGAGCGCAGCGGCGCCGATGGTGTGCATCCTGGTTACGGCTTCTTCTCCGAGAACACCGACTTCGCTCGCGCCATTACCGAACGCGGCGTCACGTTCATCGGCCCACCTCCTGGTGCGATCGAAATCATGGGCGACAAAGTTTCAAGTCGAATCGCTGCACAAGCTGCCGGAGTACAAGGCGTTCCGGGAACCACCGAGTTCCTCAAAGATTCTTCTGAAGTAGTTGCGTTCGGTAAAGCTCATGGATGGCCAGTTGCGATTAAAGCGGCCTACGGCGGCGGCGGTCGCGGCATGCGCGTTGTTCGCAGCGAAGACGAAGCGGCCGAGGCATTCGACTCCGCCCAGAGCGAAGCACTCAAAGGCTTTGGTCGCGACGAGTGCTACGTCGAGCGCTATCTCACATGGCCTCGCCACATCGAAATGCAGATCATCGCTGACACACACGGCAACTGCGTCTGGATCGCCGAGCGCGATTGTTCGGCCCAGCGTCGTCATCAGAAACTCGTCGAAGAGAGCCCGGCACCGAACTTCCCACCAGAAATTCGCCAAGCCATGGGCGATGCTGCAGTAACCGTCGCCAAAGCTTGTGGTTACGTCAACGCAGGCACCGTTGAATTCCTTTTCCAAGATGGCGAGTTCTTCTTCCTCGAGATGAACACCCGCCTTCAGGTCGAACATCCCGTCACCGAAATGGTCTCGGGCATCGACCTCGTTGCCGAACAGATTCGTGTTGCATCTGGACTCCCTCTTTCGATCACACAGGAGTCGATCGAACTTCGAGGCCACGCAATCGAAATCCGCATCAACGCCGAAGATCCGGCACAAGGCAAGTTCCTCCCCTCCCCCGGCCACATCACCACGCTTGTTCCTCCTGCAGGTTTCGGCACTCGTTGGGATGGTGGCTACGAATCTGGCGACACTGTTAGTCAGTACTACGACAACCTTGTCGGCAAGCTCATCTGCTGGGGTGCTGATCGAGACATCGCTATTCGACGCACGCTTCGTGCTCTTCACGAGTTCCGCATCGAAGGAATCGCCACAACGATTCCCGCCGACCTCGCAATTCTTGAACATCAAGATTTCGTTGATGGCATCCATTCCACGAAGTGGGTCGAAGACACACTCGACCTCAGCGGCGTTGGAAGCACCGCAACGGTCGCCGATGGCGAAACCGAAGCAAAGGTTCAGCGCGATGTCGACGTCGAAGTCAATGGCAAGCGCTTCTCAGTAAAGGTCTTCGTTCCTGAATCACAGGCCGGTGCCGTCGTCGCTGGTGGTGCTGGCGGCGGCGCAAGCCGTCCCCGCCGTTCCGCTGGAGCTGGTGCAGGAGCTGGTGCCGGATCCGGTTCCGTCGCTGTTCCCATGCAGGGAACCATCGTCAAGCTTCTGGTCGAAGTCGGCCAGGAAGTTGAAGTTGGCGCAACCGTTTGCGTGCTCGAAGCCATGAAGATGGAAAACAACATCACTGCCGACAAGGCCGGCACCGTCAAAGAGATCAAAGTTGCTGTGGGCGACTCGGTTGGCTCTGGCGATGTCGTCGTCGTGATCGAGTAATCGATTCCCTGAACGCCTAAATTACTTCTGAGAGATTCAGGTGTTCAACGTTTGGACGCGATTCGAATCACGTCGCTTGAGATCCTCGTTAGCAACTGCGAGGAAATTTTGTGAGCCCTTTTTCGATAGCCACTCGAGGATTTCGACATGGTCGCTAACTCCCGAAGGATCGCGCTCCAAGAGGTCGCGTTTCATAAACGGAGATCCGGAATCGAGGAGTTGTCGCCAGAACACATGCGTTGGATTTAGCGGATGACCGACGCGCACCGAGTCGTAAATCGACCGAAGCGCAACGACATCCTGCGGCATGTAAGAGGAGTTGACTTCGCGGAGTGCTCGCACTTCTGGCGTGCTCATCTTTCGAGTGAGTTCCGCTTCAAAGGAGACGAGGAAGCGCTGGACCAAATCCGCGTAGGGATAAACTGCAGCCAACTCCACCCCTTCAGAAAGAAGTTGACGAGAGAGCGCGAGTTCCCCTTCTGCGATCACGTCCTGTTTCTTCAGAGGATTTGAATACGAATCGATGAAGCGCGACAGCGCCCCATCGGCAATCGACTTGTTTCCAAACGCGAGAAAGTACGACTGCAAGTGGTAACCGTGATCCCACGAGTCGGTACAGGACCAAACATCAACGTCGAGACCCCATCCTTTCGCTAGCAATTCTCTGAGTCCATTCAATGGCCCAAGGCAGCTGTCATTAACCAGGTATAGGCGTTCGCAAAAACGAAGCACAGGTTCATACTTTTCGAAAGCCGCACACCAAGAAGCGAAATCGAACCCGGAGTTCTTGCGCCATAGGACTTTTTCGGCACCAAACAAGTCGGTTGGTTCTTCATTCGAGGAGTCAATGACAACGACGACGACTCCCTCGGCTTGTAACGATTTCACGAGAAGCCGAAGAGCTCCGTCGGAAACGTAGCGAGATCTGTGCGACGAAAGCAACGCAACAGATCCGCTAGCCTGCACTGCCCCCACAAACGACTCGTCGTCGCCAAAGTCGCCCAAGAACGATGCGCTGCCGATCTCGGATTTGTTCGCACGTGGCGTCAGAAGTCGAAACAGGGAGTCCCCCGGAGACGAAAAGATCTCACACTCGCTTGAAACCTCAATCAATCGAACGTGTGAGGCGGGACTGAGAAATTCAAGGATCTCAAAACTAAAACCGCAGCGAAGAACTTCGTGCCCGGCGCGACTGACATCAGCGCGAGGCTCCGAGGCAGTGAGCCGTGCAACTTCCACGTCGTCGACAAATACAGCCAGGTCGACTGGGGTATCGAGTGCCTCTGCGTCGTAGACCCACCCCACGAGTTGTGGCGACCACTGGTCGACTACTCCACGAATGTCCGACTTTGAGTTCCGCCAGATTCCCACGTTTAACCTGTTCTTTCGCAGCCCCCCCCGTCACCAATTGTGATGAGACAAAAAGACCAATACGTGTGGAGAATTTAATCCCTACCGCTATCGAATCCCCAACTGGAGACTTTCTCGAAGGTGGTTCAGCGCACCCATCCACTGGGTGACGGTAACGGAAGATCAAGGTACGTGACGATGCCAGGTTTGGCCTCGCACACCGACGCGACCGCATCAATTGCAGGGAGCGATGTCATGACCATGCCAAGCACCATGTAATCGCTAAATGACTTCGCTTTGAAATCTGCCGGTGGAAACACTTCGAGTTTGGTTCGCACCGATGGCATGCCATCGATTTCCACGATGTAACCGTGTTCAATCTTCCAGTCCGGTTCGAGCGTCCGACCCTTACGCCAGCGCACATCGCACGACACCACCTTGCGATCGTCGATCCACCCTTGCCAACTGGCAGAAACTCCAGCGACACACCCAGCATCGATCGACCAAGAACCAAGATCAAGTGCTTCGGTCGTGATGGCGTACTCGGTCTCACAGCGGACATCGTCGAACTCGACACCCAAGGCTTGGCCCATCAGATACACAGCATCGCCAAAGACCGCTGTGCCTTTCTTTGTCAGTTCCGATAAATCGGGGTCGGTCGGAAGACGCCCGTAGCCAACTGATTTTTCGGTATCCCCCGAGTCATAGCCAGTGGAATCAACCGATTCGAGCATGCGGATCGAATCGATTCGATCGCAGACTCCGGCAGACACGATGCCAAGAAGATTTGCCATACCTGGATTCATGCCCGAACCAAAAATTGAGCTCTTACCCCGTTCGCACGCATCGAGGATTCGTTGACGATCAGCACCAAGTGCATGGCCAGTAATAAAGCCCGCGGTTGCGGTGATGTTGATCCCACTCTCGAGGATGCGGACCATGTGGTCAACGTCAGGCCACTTGGGGTTGTAAATCACGCAGTCGGGGTTCAAATTCAGAAGAGCATCGACGTCATCTGTTGCGAGAACCCCTATGGGATCGATCCCGCACAGCTCGCCCACATCGCGACCCACCTTTCCGGGCCCCCACGCGTAACAACCGATGATCTCGAGTTCAGGATTCCCAACCGCGGCGATCACCGAACGTTGGCCCACATTGCCGGTCGTCCACTGCACGACTCGATACACCTTCGCTGCCATCAGTCCCCCACTCCATGATTAACCACACCATCTCACTTGGAAATGAGAGTAGATCGGGTAGGAACTCAGCGCGTCGAAATCACAAGGGTTCCGCCAACACGATCGGGCCATCCGCGATGGAGCTCTCCGCCAATGCCGGTGCCGTAGACAAGGAAAACAGCACCAACCGCGAAAGGTCCGATCGGCAGAGCGAGTACCGACCATGGCAGCAGCGCTCGAAGCGCGCACTGAGTTCCCGATGGACGGCCACCGTCCACGTAGCGAACAACACGCAAGCCAAAGAGCAGTTTCCCGAGTGTTCGCTGAATCAACAGAACGAAAAGGAATTCATAGACAACGGCGAAGGCAAGTGCAGCAGGAAGCAACCAGACAGGAACATCGAATTGGAGTTGCCCATCGATGGATTTTGCAGTGATGGCAATCACGATCAAGACAGGAAACGCCACAAGCGCAAGATCGAGGGCACGAGCCCCGAATCGGGGCCCTGGTGCAGCGAGACTAAAGGGACCCGTCTTGGGAAAGTCTTTCGCCGTCGGGACTCGGCGAGGTGCTCCCACCTGGTCTGCCGGTTCACTCGGCTGCATCGGTCAACGCCTCTGCCATCGACGGATGAACAAACAATGACTCATGGAGATCAGCCACTCGAAGTCCTGCGCTCACCGCTAGAGCGACCACCGAGATCAGTTCCGCCGCGTGCCGACCAACGATCGATCCGCCGAGTACGACGCCAGTTGCTGGATCAGAAATAATTTTCACGAATCCGCGAGCATCATCTTCGATAAGTGCCTTGGCATTTGCCGAAAACGGAACTTTGGTCACTCGGATTTTACGACCCATCGCGAATGCATCAACTTCCGCCAGCCCAACATCAGCAATCTCCGGCTCTGTGAAGATCGCGCTGGCCGCCTTCTCGTAATCGATATGGCGATGGGGACCTGAATGGAGACCCATTGCGTGTTCGGCGATTTTGCGTCCCTGCAGCGAGGCCACTGAGGACAGCGGGAGTTTCCCGGAAATATCGCCAGCGGCATAGACGTGCGGAACCGAACTCTGACAGTTGTGATCAATCTTCACATAGCCATCAATCAATTCGACGCCTACATCGCTTAACCCGAGATTGTCTGTATTCGGGATCGAGCCAATCGCTAACAACGCGTGTGATCCGTTCACGATGCGACCGTCGGTACATTCAATGGTCACACCATCTGCCGTTGCAACGCCGCTATGCGCCTTAGCGCCCTTCAGCAAGGTCACGCCACGCGCCAAGAAGTCGGCCTCGAGAGCAGCCGCAACCTCGGGATCTTTCAGAGGCAGAACTTGTTGACGGCTCACGATGAGCGTTACTTCGCTCCCGAACGACTTGAACATATGAACGAATTCGACTCCTGTAACTCCAGAACCGATCACAACAAGATGTTCGGGCAAAGTCGGCGGCGGGTACGCATCGCGAGTCGTCAGGATACGTTCGCCATCGACATGCGCCCATTCAGGAATACGAGGACGACTTCCCGTGGCCAACAGAACGACATCGGCCTCAATCTCGAGCGGCCCTTCGTCAGTCTCTGCGACGACCTGGTGCGGACCGACCAAGCGACCGGTGCCGCGAAGGAGTTTGACCCCTTGGCTTTCAAGAAGCGTTCTGGTCGAACGCTCGAGACGTTCCCCGATCGAAGCAATCCGACCCCGGAGAGAGTCGAAATCGAGGGTCGCTGACACGTTCGTGAGTCCCATGCGTTGAGCATCATTGATAGTTCCAAGCGCGCTGCCCGTGGCGATCATGGCTTTCGATGGCACGCAATCGCGGAGGTGCGCTGCTCCCCCAATGAGATCTCGTTCGATCATCGTGACTTTGGCCCCGAATCGAGCCGCATAGGTCGCAGCGGTGTTGCCTGCGGGCCCACCACCAATGATCACGAAATGCTTTTTCATTGTGTCTCACGCTATCGGGATCGTTCGATGGAAAAGTCGTACAACCGCCGTTCATAATCGAAGTTCACACCAGATTCATCAAGTTTCAATGCGAAGCGCGAGCAATCGGCTTCATCCGGTGGTCCGAGCTGAACATCTGGCGCGTTAGGCCAAGACCCATCACGGTCACGCTGGTCGCAACCGAACCCAAAATCAAATACATGATCGCGAGTTGCACCGTCACCGCATCAACCGCATCTACGCCGGCAAGAACAAGGCCCGTCATGGCCCCGGGTAGAAAGACAAGGCCAACAGCTTTCGTCGATTCAATCTGAGGAACGAGCGCAGTCCGCAACGCAGAACGTACATACGGACGAGACGCATCGGGCCAAGAAAGCCCGAGAGCGAGACGCGATTCGACTTCATCACGTTTGTCGGAGAGTTCGCCAACGATGCGGCGGCCGACCAACACACAGGACGTCATTGAATTTCCGATCATCATTCCGGCAAGGGGAACGATCGTGCGTCCTTGCATCGGAAAAATGTGAAAGCCAAAAATCACCGACAGGCTGACGGCGACGACAGTGAGCATCGAAATTGTTCCGAGAAGAAAGATCCCAGGGATTTCTTTCGCTCGGCTTCGGATCGTGAATCCAGCGAAAACAATCATCACCACAACCCACAGCCATGCCCACCAGACCGAAGCTTTTGAATCAAGAACGAGACGAAGCGCAAAACCAACAATCAGGAGCTGCACTGCTGCTCTTGCCGAAGACCAAAGCATCGAGCGAGTCAGGTGCAGCTGCTGCCAAAGCGAAAGCCCGATGGCAATCGCTACGAGCACGAGCGATGCGGTAACGCCCATCCAACCGATCTGAGTGTCGTTCATCGGTCCCCCTCAGCGCCCTGCTTCAAGTACTCGACTCTTTCCACCGGCGTCGCGTTCCGTCCATCAATCAAAACTTCAATCCGATCAGCGATCCGCTGAACCTGTAAAAGGTCGTGACTGACCCAGACCACACCAATTCCTTCATGTGCCACTTCACGGGCCAAGTCTTCGATACCGATGCGATTCTCGGGATCGAGTGACGAGGTCGGTTCATCCATCAAGATCACTTCAGGTTGTGTGAGCAGCGTTCTTGCGATGCACATGCGCTGGGCCTCGCCGCCTGAAAGGTCATCGGCAACTCGATCAAGCATCGTCGGGTCGAGCCCCACCCGGCGAAGCACGGCCACCAACGCCGAATCGGAGGCTGAGGCGTCGGCCACTGCAAGGTTGGACCGAACAGAGCCCGGGAACGGAATTGGTCGCTGAAAGATCATGCCCACACTTCTTCTCACCTGCTGTGGGTCGAGAGCGGTCAGATCCGTCCCCTTGAACCGCACCACGCCCGCTGAGGGAACCTCGAGGCGGTTCCCGAGTCTCAACAGGGTGGACTTTCCTGCTCCCGATGGGCCAGCCAGGACGGTAACCGCCCCGCGGTCCACGCCAAGGTCCACCCGATGGAGAAGTTCGGTCCCGCTAGAAGCCGAGAACGAGACCGCGTCGAACCGAAGCAGAACCCCCTCCTCGCCCCTGTCCACAGAAGTACCCATGATCGCCAGCATGACACCCGCGCGCCCTCCCTCTTAGTCTGAAGGGGTGACTTCCTCAGAACAGTTCCCCACCGCCTGGGCCGATGCGGCCTCCAAAGACCTCAAGGGTGCCGATCCCGCCGATCTCGTTTGGGAGACCCCCGAAGGCATCGCCGTAAAACCGATCTACACAGCCGCTGACCTTGAAGCGCTCGGCGATGTCGACACCCTTCCAGGCTTTGCCCCCTACACCCGAGGCGTGCGAGCGACGATGTACACGAATCGTCCTTGGACGATCCGTCAGTACGCCGGATTCTCAACTGCCGAAGAATCAAACGCCTTCTATCGACGCAACCTCGCTGCTGGCCAGATGGGCCTGTCGGTGGCCTTCGATCTCGCAACACATCGGGGGTACGACTCTGACCATCCCAACGTCGTTGGCGATGTCGGTAAGGCGGGCGTCGCCATCGATTCAGTTGAGGACATGAAGATCTTGTTCGACGGGATTCCGCTCGATCAGATGAGCGTGTCGATGACGATGAATGGCGCAGTCATTCCGATCCTCGCCATGTTCGTTGTTGCTGGTGAAGAGCAAGGCGTAGATCGTGCGCTACTCGCAGGAACGATCCAGAACGACATCCTTAAAGAATTTATGGTGCGCAACACCTACATCTACCCGCCTGCTCCAAGCATGCGCATCATCGCCGACATCATTGATTACACAGCGAACGAAATGCCGAAGTTCAACTCGATTTCGATCTCCGGCTACCACATGCAAGAAGCCGGAGCTACGGCAGTTCAGGAACTCGCGTTCACGATTGCCGACGGCAAGGAATATGTTCGCGCTGCTCTCGACAAGGGACTCGACGTTGACCTCTTCGCCGGCCGCCTTTCGTTCTTCTTCGCCATTGGAATGAACTTCTTTATGGAAGTTGCCAAACTGCGCGCTGCGCGTGTTCTATGGCACCGGGTGATGAGTGAGTTCGAGCCGAAGAAACCCGGCTCACTCATGCTCCGCACCCATTGCCAGACCTCGGGTGTTTCGTTGACAGAACAAGACCCCTATAACAACGTGGTTCGCACAACCATCGAAGCACTTGCTGCTGTACTCGGCGGAACGCAAAGTCTTCACACCAATTCCTTCGACGAAGCGCTGGGCCTCCCAACCGATTTCAGCGCTCGTATCGCTCGCAATACGCAGCTCATTATCGCCGAAGAATCTGGGGTCACAAGCACGGTCGATCCTCTCGGTGGCTCCTATTACATCGAGTCACTCACGCAGTCACTCGTTGATGAGGCCTGGACGCTTATCTGCGAGGTCGAAGAACTCGGCGGTATGACCAAAGCCGTTGAATCAGGCATGCCGAAACTGCGCATC
>CAIPQK010000020.1 GCA_903867185.1 uncultured Candidatus Nemicrothrix sp.
CATTCAGGAACACTGCGGTCGAGTTGGCATCCTCGCTCACGTGGAAATTGCTGAGCCAAACAACGCATTTCACCTCAGGCGGACTGTCGATACCTCAATGCTGGTAAGCCTCATCATCCCTACCCGAGGCTCGTCTGGTCTCGTTTGGGGCCAAGCAAGAACCTTCGTCATCGACCTCATCTCTTCGATTGTCGAACTCGCAACATGGAAGAACCTTGAATTCGTGGTGGTCGCAGATGTCGACACACCTCCCGTTGTTCACAGGGCCCTAAGACAGCTTTGTGGGGATCGCCTTGTCTGGATCCCCTACGACCAACCTTTTAATTTCTCAGACAAGATTAATCGGGGTCGTGCAGCCGCCTCGGGCGACTGCCTCCTCCTCCTTAACGATGACATGCAGGTCATTAGTCCCGGGTTTATCGAAGAACTAGTCGGCCTTGCGATGGAACCGGGAGTCGGTGCAGTTGGCGCCAAGCTGCTTTTTGCTGACGGACGACTGCAACACATAGGCCACCGCTATGCCGACGGAACCTTCCACGTCTTTGCCGGATACGACGGCGACTACGCCGGACCCGACGACATGTTGACTGTGACTCGAGAATGCATAGGCATAACTGCTGCCTGCCTCGCTATCCGGCCTTCCGTCTTTGACTCTGTCGGTGGAATGTCTCTGGACTTCCCAAACAATTTCAATGACGTCGATTTCGTTCTACGACTCCGAGATATCGGCCTACGAAATCTTGTTAGCCCTCACGCCTCACTGTTTCATTTTGAAAGCGTTACTCGAGATGCATCCGTAACCAACATTGAATCCGATCTGCTTTTTTCACGCTGGGGTTCTCACCTGGCCGCGGATCCGTATTCCAGCCCAAATTTGGAACCCGGTCGCATCGAGTGGATCGAACGCGGTGTTCGCTAAACGCCACAAAAAATCAAATAACAACCGGATGAATCATCGCTGCTACCGCTGCTATTGCAGCGACAGAGGCGAGCAGGGACCCGATCCAAAATCCGAGACGGATTCGAAGCAAAGGTATCGCAGCGACCACCAAAGCAGGGACCATCGATAGTCCGTATCGCGGAGGAATCGATATGGTCACCCCCTGAACGAAGTAAAGAAACATCGCAAATGCCGGACCAAACGCAACGCCAACGCCGAGAGTGCACCATGCAAGTCGCCGTGCTCGACTTCCGACCGCTGCGATGGCACCTCCGACAACAGCCCCTGCGATTACTGCGAAATCCACGATTGGAATCAGCGTTCGAACGAGTGCTGTCTGTAGAAACGACGCGAACCATGCTGCCTGAAGTGGTGAAAGCCCGACACGCCATGACGCAGCGATCTGTATTGCTGGAAGATGTTCGACGATCGTCGGCGCCGCCATCGGCAACTCGTTTGGCGGAATTACTTGCACAATTGCCTGACCAATCCTCAGCGCAATCGACGCGACAGCAACCAACAAACCAGAAATTCCTACAAGCAAGATTCGCTGACGATCATCGGAATCTGAACCGAGAGATCTGAGACCCGTTAGACGTACGCGACGGAATGTGGGCCGAATCGCAGGTACGAGAATAAATATCAATGCGATTGCGACACCCGCGAGATTCGAAAACTTGGTCATCACCGCAATCGCTCCAACGACGACGAGCATCCACGCGCCACGCTTGGTTCTCTCCCATCGGGCTGCCGCCCAGAGCGCTGCTGCTCCGACTGCAACAGCCGAGCCGTCTGGATTAATCGTGGAGACTGCACTCAGAAATGTCGGGGCCGTGACGACCAGGACTATTCCAATCGCGGCAATCGACTCTGAAGCCTCAAATTCTTTGAATGCCAACCATAGAAGTGCAACAGCTGCCCATACCCAAAAAAGGCCCGCCAACCTCCCAACCGTGAGGAGCCCCAAATTTTCCCCAACTAGTGCTTTCGCCGCCCGGGTTATTGAACCATCTATAAAGTAGTAACCAGGAGGATGGATGTATGCGGTGTTGAATCCGCCTTCTTGAAGAACGGTGACATCGACTGGAGCAGCCGAATCTGTGACGCACGACGGAACGTAGTCGTCAAATGGACTTTCAATGCGCGAGCAGGTCTCAACCACGGCCGATTCGCGAAGTACATGATCACCGCTTCCTGGGAAATCCAGTGTGGGCGCTCGCAGGAGGTAATCAAGGTGCTGGAGTTCGTCGATCGGCGACAGCTTTTGAAATCTCTTCACATGCGCCACTTGAAGTCCAGTGGCAAACAGCAATAATCCAGCAAGAACAAGTATGCGGAATCGTCGAGTTCGACCTTGAGTAATCCGACGCGTATCGCCCTCACCATCGGAATTCATATCCAAACCCTACTCCTGAGTGCGTGCGAATCCGGGTCAGTGACCGCGACCGAACAGACGAAACACTCGAAAAAGCGTTGCTCGCATTATCCCGGTCACACCGTCGATGCGATAGCGCCCGAGGATTCGACGAAGCATCCGACCGATTTTGGTACGACGCCATAATTCTCCGCGACTGGTGCCCATAGTTGCATCGAGTTCCACAGCGAATTCCGAAGCTGCACGCCCCCAGAGGAATTGGGATCGCACAAAGCGATACGAGTGTTCCGAGGCCTTCGCAAGGGCAAGGCGATCAACGGACCATAGATCGAGTAAAAATTCAATATCGTCGATCGTTGACATTACAAACGGCGTGGTTTCGGGATGAGCGCCAACATCAAATGCGAGGCCCACAGTTCCGGATGCTTGAGCCTCGACAAGAGGCAGGTTAAATCCCTCCCACATACTTGGAGAGATGAAGACGTCCAATTCACGCAAGAAGGAAGATCGCTCCTCATCGGAGGCGTTGAGGTGGCAATCCACACCCAATGCGTTCCAATGCTGTCGATCAGTCTCAAGACCGCGACCCATAATCGCAAACGAAATTCGGCCATCACCCCCATGCGACTTCACAAGTGATTCAAATTCGTCGATGCCCTTGTAATAAGACTCCCCGTAACCAAGGCGCATCAAAGTTCCGACGCGAAGTGGACGTGAGCCATGTCTCTCAAATTCAGACTGGGGCTTGATCCCAAGATCAGGGACGTGGTCGCATCCGTTCAGGACCACACTCGCCGACGGCCAACCAATATCAGCACGAATGAAATCGGAGATTGCGACCACACGAGAGACGTATGGATACACGTTTTTACGCTTGTGTGATCGACCCTTTTCCCTCTCCAACATCGAGCGAGGAAAAAGTCCAGGTGTTGGGTCGCCATGTTCATAGGCCATCGTTCGAAACCAATGGTCGAGGATCGGCAGTTTTTCGAAGTATGGGCTGGTCTGAGCGACGATTACATCGATTTCGTTCGTTTGACAGTAGGTAACAATGCTCGTGATGTCGTCGGGCATCTCAACTACGCCAGCACCAGCGAAGAATTCGTCGATTTCCAAAGCACCGATGTCGAGTTTCCATCCGTTCGCTTCTAGATGCGCCGCAAGTTCCGCGCCCACCACGGACACTCCGTAGCCGCGCTTCATCACTGAGGTGAGAAGTAATGCTCGACGCGTCATAACTCCTCCGCAAACGAACTCCATCGACGTAGGAAGAGAGCTCGATCGAGCCAGTCCTCTTCCCCGCTAACCCGCGTAGCGTTTTCAAGATGTACGATGGGCCCAATTGATCCGACCTCAATACGTCGTCCGCTACGAGCAATCTTGAGGCAAAGATCAACGTCCTGGCATTCCTTCGCATACCCCTCGTCAAATCCCCCTAAGGCGCGATAAAGAGCAGAGGGAACCATGATGAATGCTCCCGTTACTGCTGCAATGGGCCAAAAAAGTCCATCAGGGTATGCCAACGAGGATCGCGCTCCAGGATGAAAGGGCAGTCCCCACACCCCCGCTTCACGCAAAAATCCGATACCGGCATGTTGGATCCTGCCATCTTCAAAGTAGAGAACTGCACCAATAGCTCCGAGTTCGCTATTGGCCGTGAGCCTCTCGTAGCAATCCAATAGTCCCATCGGATTCGCGTCGAATAAGACGTCGTTATTCATAAACAACGAAACAGAATAATTTGCCAGTTCGAAGAGGTCGTTATTGCATCGAGAAAACTGATATGACATGTTGCAAATCACACGGCATCGCTGCGGGGGTGAACTAAGTAGCTCTAACGCTTCCGGGTCCTTGGAGCCCGTGTCCCCCACTAGCAGCTCGATGGGAATCCCCTTCATGTCTGCTAGATCTCGAAGTGCGTCGAATGAAGACCATAACGCCCGTAAAAGATCTGGACGATCTTTATTGAGCACAATTATCGAAAGTCCGTCGGCTATCTCTCCGGCGAGATTGAGTTCACGGCGACCGGCGACGAGCCGTCTGACTCGTTCGAGGTTGTTTGCCTCTCGATAAGGATCGAGCTGTTGAATCACTCCAGAAAATCTGCCCACGATCGTAAATGGTCAGTCGGATTCAGTCCCGGCCCAAATCGCCGGGAGCTCCACAAGGCCATCGAATAAGCGACCCTCGTCACGGACATGGAAAGAGAGTTCCCAAACTCGATTCAGGGGATCATGCGTGTCTGGATCGACTCCAGTTATCCGAGCGTTATACGTACCCGCAGAGAGCAGGAAAGGATCCAATCGGCAATCAATCACCCTCTCGGAGTGCTCTAAGGGTGGAAGATTCGCGTCGGAACTAAGGCGCGTTGAGCCAAGGAGTATTCCACTCTCAGTTTCTATCGAGAGGGTGTAGGCAGCCCGTACGTCGCTCTCCTCTGGCTGCAAACGCGCTTGGAAAGAAACAGGCTCACCTGTTCGAGCAAATGGGATTGGCTTTCCTGATGCATCCACCATCGCCGCACGCTGAACCACAACCGAGTCAGCGGCAATTTCCCCGGGCAGTAAGTCGTTGTCGAGCCCACGACGTTCCTCTTCGGTATTTACATCGTGAAGATATTCGCCGATAACCGCCAACGGATCCCCAGCGCTTCGCACCCGACCGTGATCGATCCAAGTGACCTGATCGCACAGATTTTGCATCACTCCCATCGAGTGAGAAACAACAACAATTGTCACGCCAGACTTCTTGAGACTCGCCAAATGATCAAGGCAACGACGCTGAAACTCCTCGTCTCCAACAGCAATCACTTCATCAACCAGGAGGATTTGAGGCTCGACGTGGACTGCCACAGAAAAGCCGAGCCGGACGAACATCCCACTGGAGTAGTGCTTGACGGGACTATCGATGAATGGCGCAAGTCCGGAAAAGTCGACGATGCGATCAAAAAGGGCATCCGTCTGCTTTCGACTCAGCCCAAGGATTGCAGCGTTGAGATAGACGTTTTCGCGACCTGTGAGTTCGGGATGAAAACCAGCGCCTAGCTCGAGTAGCGCAGAAACTCGACCACGGGTTGTGACATGCCCTTTTGTTGGATCATGAATTCCCGCCATCATACGAAGCAACGTCGACTTGCCACAGCCGTTGTGACCAATGAGGCCATGGACACTGCCCTCAGGCACATTCACGGTCACATCACGGACAGCCCAAAAATCCTCGTACCGCTTTTTACCGAACTTCGTGAACATCTCTTTCACGCTGCCGGGACGGTCCTTGTAGAGGCGAAAGACTTTAGAGACATCGTTGACCTCGATGGGATCCATGATCAGAGCTCCTGCACGATGTCGCGTGATTTACGATTGAAGATCGTCAGACCAACAACGAATGTAAGAACTGAGAACCCGATTACTCCAGCAAAGGAAACTGCGCTCGGCCAAGTAAGGCTCCAGAACGCATCCCTTGACCACGCCACAAACTGCGCAATCGGATTCAACTGAATAATCTGGCGGACCGGAACGCCACCTATTTTTACTGGAACGGCCGTGATCGGATAAATGATTGGCGTCGCGTAAAAAAGTAGGTTCAACGCAATTGTAACGAGATATCCCACGTCTCGATAGAAGACGTTGTAGACGCTTAGTGCCAGTCCAACTCCAAGAGCAAACAGCATGACAACGACTATCAGCAACGGGAAAAGCAAAAATGTGACCGATGCATTGCCAAGCACGATCATCACAACAGCGAGGATCGAGGCTTCTATGAGAGCTTGGAACAGCACCGTGATCATGAAAGCGATCGCTGGGCAGGCCGGAGGGAAATACACCTTATTCAGCAGTGGCCCTGACGTTTGCAGCGCCGTGATGGATCCAGTGACTATTCCATTGAAAAAATTCCAGATATAAAGTCCAGCAAACAAATAGAGCGCGTACACCGTGACGCCGTTACTTGATGGTGGAGGATTCTGTTTTAAGAAAACTCCGAAAACCAGGCTGTAGATCAACAACATCGATGCGGGGTTGATGAGCGACCACAGCCATCCGAGAAGGCTTTTTTTGTAACGCGCTCGCAGTTCTCGTTGAGCGAGGTTGAAAATTAGGTTGCGATATGCCCACAACTGGGTGACAGCAGCCAAGTCGCAATTCTCCAACACGAGGGATGACCGCGGGAATCCATCGGCCGAGGTGAAAATTTAGCAGCAATTGGCGGGCCGCAGTCGGATCATCCACACACCCGCACTAGCGCCCTTTGCCAGCCTCACCGACGTCTTCAGGGTTGAGCTTTTCATGGAGTGCAAGTTCTCGAGCCAAGATCTTTACTCGTTTTTCCAGACGACCTATTTGCATGCTCAGCGAGAAACACAAAAGAACGAGAAATACGGCAACGATGGCGAAAAGTAACGACGGACCGTAAGAGACGCCGGCTGAACGGGCGATCCAATCGAAGATAGGACGAGCAACGGCAAGCAGAATTGCGCCTAAACCAACTGCAATCCAGAGCACCGCGGATCCTTCTGACAGTCGCCGACGGCGAAGCGTCTCAAAAATGACGGCGAACAACACCATCGACATTGAAATAACGACAATTTCGAGCATCATGAGGTCGCCGCCTGTTCTCTTCGTCGGCGCAACGGGTGGAAAAGAATCACTACAAGCAGTCGAAGGAACAGGTATGTACTTCGAAGTCGGCCCGACGATGCTGTACCGCCCATCCGACTGCGCATCACGACTGGGCGTTCTTCAATGCGGAGACCGGCGTCATGAGCGTCAAGAAGAGCTTCAACCGTGTCTGACAAATACTCCGTCGGATAGCTCACTGCGAAAATAGCAATCGCATTCGAGCTAAACGCACGAAATCCACTCGTGGTGTCAGTGATCTCGACTCCGACACGACGACTGACGACTCGTGAGAGATACCGCATGCCAAAAGCGCGGGCTCCGGAGACTTTGTAGCCACTTGCAAATCGTGAACCGACGACCAAATCAGCTGACCCGTCAAGAACTGGGACAAGTAACGCCGAAGCCGACGCCGCATCATGTTGGCCATCCGCATCGATTTGAATTACCGCGGAGTAACCGCGCTCTCTGGCAAATGCGATGCCGGTACCAATGGCCGCGCCAACTCCGAGATTGAACGGGTGTCGAATAACTGACGCACCCGCCGCCAGAGCCGCCGCTCCGGTTCCGTCATGGGAACCGTCGTCGACAACCAGAACATCACATCCAAGAGCTGAGCGAACTTCGGTCACCACTTCACGAACGGTCTGCACCTCGTTGAGGGCAGGAAGAATCGCAAGCACCTGTCGACGCGAAACGGACACAGACCTAGCCTACCGAACCATCGGAGATTGACTGGATTCCCGTGTCATTCGATTCGATTGGTCATTCCAGCAAGCAACTTTCCGTCGGTCACTAGGCGCTTTGATCGGATCCTGCGACGCTCAACCAGCATCACTGGCAGTAGACGACAGAACCCAAAAAAAGAGGACGACCGGCGGTGGATCGTAGTGAACGATGGCTTCCGCAGCCTCGCCATCGGCACAAAAACATCACGCTTGCCATACGACACCGTGACGAGAAGGAACCTAAGAATTTGTCGAAGTACTAGGCGGAGGGGGGCATTCTTCACAAGCATCAGCAAACGATTTCGTTCAGTGTAAAACGCGAAAATCCCTGATGCTTCGCCAGACGAGGCCGCGTGCACGTGTCGAACACGACTTGATGGGACCGTCTCATATCGCCAGCCGCGTAGGCCTCCACGCCATGAAAGGTCAGTGTCTTCGTAGTAGAGAAAAAAGCGCGGATCGAAAAGGCCGACATCGCGCAAGTACGCCGTACGCAAGAGCACTGCTCCCCCGCACCAGGCGAAGGCCTCATTCCTGTCATCAAATTGGCCTCGATCGCGCTCCAACCAACCACCATCGGCTCCGTAGCCATCGCCGAGAACGACCGACCCGATGTTATTGATCACGTCGAATGCTTCACCACGGAGGTCAACATCGCACCAACTCGGCGTGGGCCCCACATCGCAGGTCACGACCCCAAGTCCCCCGTCGAGTCGCACGGCACGGTACGAAGGCGCTTGAAGGAGTAGCGAGATACGCAAGGGTTCAGCCGCATCTGTTATTGGGATTCTGACGGTTGCTATGTCCTTCAGCCATTCAAAGACACCCGATCTGTCGGCTTCGCGTCCGTAACCCGTCGCCCCTGCATTGGTGTCAGCGAAAACATCACTCCCGTTCCGGCGACAACCACGGATCATGACGCCACCGCCGCGCACATCATCAAGTCCTGAGCCGTCGACACCCGCACGGACCGATAATTCGACGTACCGTGAGTTGAGAAGGATCTTTGGGCACACAGCGCCGAGGCCCCGATCAGATTCCAGCGCCTCGACAAGCGGACGCAACCAGTCAGACTGCACAAAAGCATCACTGTTGATGAGTGCTACATAGTCAATTTCATCGAGATCGGTGAGAGCGCTGTTGTTGCCCGGAAAACCAAGATTGCGATCGTTGGAACGCACTTCAACTTGCGGGAGCCTTTGTTTTACCAATTCTGCGCTTCCGTCTGTCGAGCAGTTATCGACGCAGAGGACATGCAGCTGATCTGCCGGATAGTCAGTCGCAATGAGGTGCTCAAGCGCGTTGACGACCATCTCGCCGCCATTGAAATTAAGCACAACAACTCGGACCCTTGGATCGCTCACATCTACTCCCACTTCGACCACAACGACACGCTCGATGCCACCCAAAACTCCGTATCAACTAGACAAGAATTTACGTGGCTACTCGATCAACAAGCCGCCTCAGAGGCACACGAAAGTCAGCCGTACTCGCCATACCTGACAGTCGAAGGGCAGCATTATCGAGAACTGAATTTGCTGGTCGCGGCGCTGGTCTGGCGGGCAACAGGTCCGCCGTTGCAATCGGATGAACACGCGCTGGATCTTGACCCGCAGCGAGAAGTACTTCTTGTGCGAACTCGAACCAACTGACTGGGCCTGCATTCGTCACATGAAACACGCCACTTCTTCGTTCGGTCACGAGTTTCGTGATCATCGCAGCCAGATCGTCAGCAAAGGTTGGATGACCGAATTGATCATCAACAAAAGACAAAGTCTCGTGCTCATCAGCCAAGCGCAGAATAGTTTTCACCATGTTTGGTCCGTGAAAGCCACAAACCCATGACGTGCGAACAACTGTGGAACCGTCATCGAGTTCGCTCTCACCCGCCAATTTCGACAAACCGTACACCGACTGCGGATTGGGTTGGTCCCATTCGACGTAAGGCGAATCCTTTAATCCATCGAAGACATAGTCAGTCGAGATGTAATGCACCGGCGCGTCCACCAGACGAGCCGCTTCAACCACATAACGCGTACCTATGGCGTTGACTGCAAAGGCACGATCAGGATCGCTTTCGCACGCGTCGACTGCAGTCCAAGCTGCTGAATGGACAATTGCATCTGGGTGAAACTCCATGACCGCAACTCGAACCGCATCGCGACGAGTTACGTCAAGAGTTGCGTGTGTAAAACCTTGAACCTCGTGCCCGCCCGCAGAGAAGACGTCAACGAGTTCTGTGCCGACCTGTCCCCCAGCACCGGTGATCAGAACGCGCACGGATCAGCCCTTCAGAGGTTCCCACCAGGCACGATTGGCCCGGTACCACTCGACGGTCTCTGCAACAGCGACATCGAGATCACGGCTAGGCGACCAACCAAGCTCTTTAGCCTTCGAGCAATCGATCGAATAACGACGATCGTGGCCAAGTCGGTCTTCGACGAACTCGATCATTTCATCGCCAACTCCACAGTTGGCTAACACCATGGAAGTCAGATCGCGGTTCGTGGTCTCGTTTCCACCACCGATGTTATAGATCTCTCCGATCTGGCCTTTGCGCAACACCGTATCGACGCCAGCACAGTTGTCTTGAACATGAATCCAATCGCGGATGTTCAGGCCATCGCCGTAGAGAGGAACTTTTTTTCCCTCAAGCAAGTTGGTGACAAACAGCGGAATAACTTTCTCTGGGAATTGGTAGGGCCCAAAGTTGTTTGATGATCGGGTAACGATCACCGGCAATCCATAGGTTTCCTCATACGAAAGCGCAATGAGGTCCGATCCCGCCTTCGATGATGAATAAGGAGAACGGGGTTCAAGCCGGTCTGTCTCGACAAACGAGCCTTTCTCGATCGATCCATACACTTCGTCGGTCGAGATATGAAGGAATCGGTCGACGCCGATGACGCGAGCAACATCGCACATCACGTTTGTGCCCAGACAATTCGTGCGCACAAATGTGTCAGGATCAACGATTGAGCGATCGACATGGCTTTCGGCTGCGAAATGCACCACGGCATCGTGCCCAGCCATTGCGGCTGTCACAGCAGTTCGATCGCAGATGTCGCCTTGCACGAATGAATAGTGCTTGTTGTCAGCAACGTCAGCCAAGCTCGAAAGGTTGCCCGCATAGGTGAGCGCGTCAAAGACTGTTACTTCGTCGTCCGTTGTTTCCAATACGTGACGCACGTAATTTGAGCCGATGAATCCGGCCCCGCCGGTCACAAACAATTTCATGATGGAGTTCCTTCTCAGGGGCGCAGGAGCCAGTGCGGCTGCCACTGCGGTTCAATATCGATCCGACGTGGATTGGTTTGGTCTCGTCCGGAAAGGATCGGTTCGGTTACTCCCCAATCGGCACCAATTGCAGGATCATCCCATGCCACGCCAAGCTCATCAGCGGGGTTGTAGTAATTGTCAACCAAATAAGTAATGGTCATATCAGTGATGGCGGCGAAGCCATGGGCCACGCCAGGCGGGATGAAGATACCGCGGTGACTATGGGTGCCATCGGCCTGACGGCCAAGGTCGATCCATTGTGTTGCCCCATCTGTGGGAGAACCTGTGCGCAGATCATGCAATACAACCCGAGCAGTGCCATAGGGGACGTACCAGTAGTCGGCTTGATGCAGGTGATAATGCAAGCCCACTATCGCTCCCGCTTGACGGTCTCCACGGTTGCCCTGCACCATTTCACGACCCTGGGGGAACCATTCACGCCTGTAGGTCTCAACAAAGAAACCGCGCTCATCGCCGTGGATCGAAGGGTCAACGAGATAAACACCGGCGATCTGTTGTGATTCAGTGATTTGAGCCATCAATGCAGTCCTGAGATGTCGACGAAGGGTCAGGCTAGCCGATGGTTTTCGCTTCCTTAATGAGGGTCAGAGTGTCCGACAGCCCAACAATCTGTGCGATCCCGGCCCCACATTGATCACATAGACGCACACCGTCTGGGAACCTGCCCCGACTGTGGACAGTGAGGCCTCAAAGCCGTGGTCAGAACCGAGCCAGAAGGCGGCCCCGACATCCGGACGGCTTCGATTCGCTTGAACGACGTTATTTACCCCGTTGACATAGATATGCATGTCGACGGGATCAAGTGTGTTTGGGTCCATCGCCCAACCAGCCACATCAATTCGGCCTCCCGAAAGTAGAAGCCTGTCGATCTGCCCAAAAGGATCCCCAGGAGGAATCGTAAAATTACGGCAACCAAGGTTCGTCGATGAATTTCCGCCTACAAGATCACCTACGACAAGACACATAGTGTGCGCACCTGTGGCCAATGGCATCGTCACTGCGAATCCATGATTGGAACCGACCGCAGGGAAAAGAACGCCAATGTCAGGTCTTGAATTTCCTGCGTACTGGATTGACCACGCTCCATCAACGATGAACAGCAATGGAACCGCTCCAGAACTATCTCGATCAAGCGCCCAGCCAAAGAATGTTGCGACATTTGCTGTGGTGCGAACTGCGTCCAGATAGCCCACCGGGGAACTTGTGGAGGTTACGGATCCGGGAACCGTAACCGTCCGACATCCAAGCAGAGTATGAGCGCCCGGTCCCGTGTTGATTGCCCACACGCACACCGAATGCGCTCCAGCCGTTGCAGCGACCGTGCCGCCAAACCCGTGATTCGGCCCGTAGCCGACGTACGTCGGAGCAAGGTCTGGCCGAGAACCATCGGCTCGAAAAGAATTGTCGCGCCCATCGACGACGACGTTGATGCCAACCGGACCACTTGTATCTGGATCGATGGCCCAGCCTGAAACGTCGATGGCTCCGTCACGAGTCGTTATGCGGTCAACGACGCCGAAAGGCGGACCCGCTGGCAATTTCAAATCGATACAGCGAAGTAATTGATGGCCACCCGCAGCGACATTGATCGCAAAGGAACAGATGCTTCGAGTCGTCGGCGTGATCGGCACCGTGACTTCGAAACCATGGTCTGCCCCGTAACCGGGGTAGACGGCACCGATGTCTGGACGAGAGCGATTTGCCCACACCGGGTAGTTGACGCCGTCGACGTAGGTATGGATTTCTATCGGGCCGCGGCTGTCAGGATCGATGGCCCAGCCCGACACCACCGCTGACGTTGGCGAAGTCAATGCAAAACTGTCGAAGGCCCCGAATGGTGAACCTCCCGCTTCACCTGGCCCAGAGAGCGATCGCAATGAGCCGAGGTCGCAGCAGAACCAGTTCATATCGACATTTACGAGGTCAGAGCCAGTCCCAAACGCGTAGATGCCCGGCACATGCTGGATGCTCGAAAATTGCCACCATGTCCATGAGGCCCAACCACCTGGCAGCGTCGGACTTCCCCCGAAAGTGTACGGATCGCAAACTGGATTTCCATATCTGTCTTGACACGGATAATTCGGAATCCATAATCGATAATTAGCAGCAATATCGGGAGCAATTGTGCCGGGGAAGAAATAAGCACCCATATAGAGAACAGGCTTCTTCCCCGTAAGCACTGTTACCTCATCAAGGAATGCTCGCGTCCAGTTCGATAAATCGGTTGCATTAAGTCCGCCTGTCCTCTCGAGATCAAGCATTCCCGGCAAATCGGCATACCCAGTCATCGGACCGGTTCGCGAAACGAAATAGCGAGCCTGTTCAACTGCGGTACTAATCGGCAATGCGGGTTCCGCCCAGTGATACGCACCGCGAAACATTGAAATCGAGCCAAGCGCATTCCAATCCTGGGCGAAACACGGATTGGTGTAGTTGGTAGCGCCCGTTGACTTCACATACGCGAAATTGATGTTTGAGTTTGCTACCTGCCGCCAATCAATCGGGCGGCCACACGACGACGATGTCGTACCTGGATGCTGCCAACTCGCAACGTCTATCCCGCGCATTAACGCGCCAGCAGACCCTGAG
>CAIPQK010000021.1 GCA_903867185.1 uncultured Candidatus Nemicrothrix sp.
CGTAAACGAATTATTCGTCGGATCCGCATCGGCCAACACCTTCGTGATCGCCGCGGTCAACGTGGTCTTACCATGATCGATATGACCCATCGTGCCCACATTCGCGTGGGGCTTGGTCCGCTCAAACTTCTCGCGTGCCATGATTTCTCCTGGTGCCTTTCGTGGCCATTGCCTGTATTAGTGCGTGTTGGATTTGTACGTCTGTGATTTGTGCGTCTGTGATTTGTACGTCTGACTTCGGTACTGCGAACTTGCTACTTCGAACTGGGTAGTGCGGTTGGTGCGGATTTCCTGCATTTTGCACCGAGTGGGAACCGAATTCCCGGTTGGTGTCGGCGGTCGGACTTGAACCGACGACCACTCGATTATGAGCCGAGTGCTCTGACCAGCTGAGCTACGCCGACATGGCGGCCGGTCGGGCGAGAGCCCCTCCGGCACAGAGCCCCCTGACAGAATCGAACTGTCGACCTTTTCCTTACCATGGAAACGCTCTGCCGACTGAGCTAAGGGGGCGCGTCGGGCGAGCCCGACAAAGGAGGCGTCATCTTGGCACGCCCCACAGGGGATTCCCAACTCACGACCGGAGCCGCCGGTACGGTGACCGGTGTGAACCTTCGTCTCGCCCGCCCCGAAGATGCCGAAGCGACCCGTGAGATCTACAACATCGAGGTCACCGGCTCCACCGTGACCTTTGATCTGGTCCCCCGGTCGCTCGATGACCAATTGGCCTGGCTCGACCAGCGTTCTGGGGCGATGGCGGTGGTCGTGGCCGAAATCGACGGCCAGATTGTGGGCTTTGCCTCACTTTCGCCCTACCGAGACCGGCCCGCCTACGCCACCACGGTTGAGGACTCGGTCTATGTCCATGCCGATTTCCGCGGCCAAGGGGTGGCCCGAGCCCTCTTGGCCGAAATCCTCGAGATCGGCGCAGCTCGCGGATTCCATTCGGTCATGGCCCGAATCGTTGGCGGCCACGACGCCTCGATCGGACTTCACCACTCGCTGGGCTTCGCTCCAGTAGGTACCGAAAGAGAAGTCGGCCGAAAATTTGGCAAGTGGCTCGACGTCGTCCTCATGCAACGGATGCTCTGAGCCGACCGCAGCGCTGCATCTCCTCCCAGAGATGCCCATTCGGAGCCCCCACACTGCTCCGCTAAGGTTCCCCCCTTCAGGGTCGGTGCCCGAGTGGCCAAAGGGAACGGGCTGTAAACCCGTCGGTTCTGCCTTCGATGGTTCGAATCCATCCCGGCCCACCATCCGGCTCCCCGCCCATTGGGCGGGGCTGCCGGACGGAACCCACTCACCTTCGCCCCGGGGCGATCGGTCGAAACGAGGAAATCCATGCCGAGCTTCGATGTTGTGTCCGAGGTCGATGAGCAGGAAGTTCGCAATGCCGTCGATCAGGCGTCACGTGAACTCACCACCCGCTTTGATTTCAAGAACACCAATTCATCAGTCGAATACAAAGAACTCTCCATCGAGATGAAGTCGGCAAGTCCCGATCGGCTCAATGCCGTTCGTCAGGTTCTTGAAGAGAAGTTGGTCAAGCGCAAGGTGTCACTCAAATCCCTCGACTACGGCAAAGTCGAAGACGCTGCAAGCAGCACCGTTCGCCAAACCATCAAAATCGTTGCAGGCATTTCCAGTGAGAAAGCCAAGGCCGTCAACAAGGCGATCAAAGAACTGAGCCTTAAGGGTGTTTCTTCGCAGACTCAAGGCGAACAAGTTCGCGTCACTGGGAAAAAGCGTGACGACCTACAGGCCGTTATCGCAGGGCTCAAAGAGGTTGATCTCGAGATCCCATTGCAGTTCGAAAACTTCCGCGACTAACGCGAAACGAACTACTCGTAGTACCCCGAGTGGATGTAGACGCACGGAATGCCTTCGCCATGAAACATGTCGGCATTACGCCGATCGTCTTCAAACGCGAGCTTCAAGTCGAATCCGAACTCGCGTAATTCAGCGACAGTCTGCTGTTTGAATTGCCAGGCTTCTAGTCCTGATCGATCAGGACGCATACACAAAAGATCCCAACGCAATTCATGGCGAGCAAGCCATTCAAGCGTTTGCGGTTGCACTCGCAATGGTCGTGCGGTCAGTAGGACCACATGAAGATCAGGCGCTAAAAGACTGAGTAATCGTGACAGTTCATGAATGACCTCGTCCTCGCCACACGCTTCGAAAAACGCGTTCCAATCGCGGTTGGCGATGTGGTGTTGACGATCGCTCGCGTTCGACAGCACACCATCCATGTCGAAGACAACTGTGGCACCAGGTTCAACTGGACCGGCGCGCCAATGCCAATTGTCGTGCGGCGCGTTCACGCTCCGCTACCAGGACCGTGCAGCGCGCTTTCACGGATGGCGTCAACAACAGACGGGTCGGCCAAGGTTGTGGTGTCGCCCAATTCGTGGCCATCGGCGATATCGCGCAGGAGTCGACGCATAATTTTTCCGCTTCGGGTTTTCGGGAGATCGGGAACGATGATGACGCGCTTCGGACGCGCTGTGGGCCCAATCTTTTGCGCGACGTGGGCGCGCAACTCATCGACCAATGCATCGTCGGCCACCACTCCCCCGCGCACAATGACATAACCCACAATGGCCTGGCCAGTGAGGTCGTCGGTCGCTCCAACGACGGCAGCTTCCGCCACAGAGGTGTGATCGACAAGTGCGCTTTCAACCTCGGTGGTAGAGATTCGATGGCCCGAAACATTCATGACGTCATCGACGCGACCTAACAACCAGAGGTAGCCGTCTTCATCGATCTTGGCGCCATCACCAGCGAAATAGCGACCGGGATAACGACTCCAATAGGTGTCTTTGTAACGCTCGGGGTCGCCCCAGATACCGCGCAACATTGATGGCCACGGACGCGTCAGCGTCAGATAACCGCCGCCATGTTCGATGGTGTGGCCTTCTTCATCGACCACTTCAACGCCAATTCCTGGCAATGCCATGCACGCAGAGCCAGGTTTGAGGGTGGTGACACCAGGGAGCGGCGAAATCATTTGGCCGCCAGTTTCGGTTTGCCACCACGTATCGACGATCGGACAACGGCTTGAACCGATGTGTTCGTGGTACCACATCCAAGCTTCTGGATTAATTGACTCACCAACAGATCCCAACAAACGAAGAGACGAGAGATCGTGTTTTTGTGGTTCTTGTTCTCCCCACTTCATGAACGTACGAATGGCAGTGGGTGCGGTGTAGAGCTGCGTGACGCCGTAGCGCTCGATGATGTCCCACATGCGATCTTTGCCCGGCGTATCGGGAGTGCCTTCATACAGCACCGATGTTGCACCGTTCACAAGCGGTCCGTAAACGATGTAACTGTGACCTGTCACCCAGCCAATGTCAGCGGAACACCAATAGATATCAGTTTCAGGCTTGAGATCGAAGACGTATTTATACGTGAACGCGACCTGCGTCAGATAACCACCAGTCGTGTGCATGATGCCCTTGGGCTTGGCCGTGGTTCCTGAGGTGTACAGCAAATACAACAACTGCTCGGAATCCATCGGCTCTGCCGGACAATCAGCCGATGCTGTTCCCATGAGGTCGTGGTACCAGTGATCGCGACCTTCCACCATCGTGACGTCGGAGTTGGTGCGTTGCACAACGACAACGTCAGTAACTGATGGGCACGAACCCACGGCATCGTCGACATTGGGCTTCAGTAGTGAAGCGGCACCGCGTCGGTAGCCACCGTCGGCAGTGATGATGACTTTGCATTCGCCATCTTGAACGCGATCAATAATCGAGTCGGGCGAGAAACCACCGAAAATCACCGAATGAGCAACACCAATTCGGGTGCACGCGAGCATCGCCACCGGAAGTTCCGGGATCATTGGCATATAGATCGCGACGCGATCGCCCTTCGTAAGTCCAAGACCTTTCAGCACATTGGCGAACTTCTTCACTTCTTCGAGAAGGTCGGCATAGGTAATTGTTCGCGTGTCCCCCGGTTCGCCTTCCCAGTAATACGCCACGCGATCGCCAATGCCATTAGCGACATGGCGGTCAAGGCAATTCTCAGAAACGTTCAGGGTTCCGCCAACAAACCACTTTGCAAACGGGAGTTCCCATTCAAGAGTGGTGGTGAAATCGGAGTTCCAAGTGAGAAGTTCGCGAGCCTGGCGCGCCCAGAATGCTTCGTAATCAGCATCGGCCTCGCGAAAGAGCGAATCGTCAGATGTCAGCGCGTTTGCCTTGAACTCGGCCGAGGGCGGAAACAACCGGTTCTCGTGGAGATAGTCCTCAATCGTCGGTTCAGTCATGACACTCCCCGTAAACGGTGGGCGAATGCTCGCCCTTTGCGTTGGTGATCCTACCGAAGGTTCTCTGGTGACCCCTCAGGTGCCTCCGGCGTTCCGATGGTCCATTCAAGAACGACAAAATCACCCAAACCGCCCGACTCAAGCAACGCCTCAGCTTCGCCAATGCGACTTCGAGCTCGCAGCGCCTCGACATCGGGGGCCGATGCTTTTTCGGTCCAGATTTGGCGGCCTTCGTCGACAAGCTCCGCGATACCTAACCGTTCGAGAAATTGTCGTTGAGTAGTGACGACCGTTGGTCGGACCTCGGTTGCAAGTTGGTCGACAGCAACATCAGTAGTGATATCGCATCCACCGGGCGCATCCAACGGATGCCCAGCTCGTTCTTGGCCAACGAATGTCCGGAGCCAACCCATATCAGGTCGTCTGGCGATCTCATCTGTTGCGGCGCCGTAATCGATGGCAATCACCGTTCCTCGATCGAGTCGATCGACCGCTGCCATAAGCCATTGCACCGCATGTTCCTGAAGCGGCATCCACTCCCCCGCCACCGCCGATGACAATACGGGGGCAAGTGACGCCGGAACCTCGGTTGGAGCAACCACAAACTCAAGACCATCTCCGGCGTGATGCACGTCGAGACGCTCGAAGTTCCCTACGCCATCGTGTCGAACGATGTCGAAGGCCAGATTGTCGAGCAGTTCATTGGCCAGAATGACGCCTTTAATTCCATACGGTGCGATCGGGCTCGAGGCGAACTGCGGACCGGGCCCAACGCCACGTACGAACGAGTCGACGCCAGCAGCATCGAGGTCACCCATCCAACCTTCAAGGTGGTCAGCATGCGCTGCGCGTTGCTCGGAGGAACGTTCGACCATTAGGTAGCGAAGTGCTGACGCGCATTGTGGCGCCGCGAAGGCAATCGACCGAGCGAGCGTTCCCGGGCCCGCTCCGAACTCAACGACCACAAACGTTTCGGGAGAGCCGAGTGCCAACCATTCCTCATCGAGTCGTCGAGCAATCAACGCGCCAAACAAGGGGCCGACTTCGGGGCTGGTCAGAAAATCGCCACGACGACCTGCTCGGCCATTTGTCGCGTAGAAACCAACTAACTCGTCATAGAGCGCAATCTCCATGTACTGCGCAAACGACACCGTTATTCCGATCGGAAACCGAGATCGGAACTCGTCGGTCATGATCGTTCAGCGCAACGCGAACCTCAGTGGTTCAGCGCAGCAACGAGAAAAGATTGACCTGGTCGGTGAAGTGCGTAAGCGCACCTGGGAAGACACCCCATACGAGGGTGACGGCAACCGTGATGATGAGTGCGAACGAAAGCGAAGCCGGCACCTTGATTGGCGTGCGATCGCCATCGGGGGCTTCGTCCATCCACATGACACGGATCAGGCGGCCGTAGTAACCAAACGCGATGACCGAGTTCAGGCCAACGATGACAGCGAGGATGTAGCCGGATGCGGTTCCGACCGAAGCCAGCGAACTGAAGATCGAGAGCTTGGCAAACCAACCTGCCGCCGGCGGAATGCCAGCAAGGGAGAAGAGGAAGATCGTCATGCACACCGTGAGCGTGGGGGCATAAGAAAACAGGCCGCCAAAGCTCTTGATGTCACCGGAGCGAGTCTTACGAGAGACCGCAAGGACGACAGCGAAGGCGCCAAGGTTCATGCCGGCGTAGATGAGCAGGTACACAACGATGGACCGAAGCGCTTCGCTGCCAGTCCCAAGCGTGGC
>CAIPQK010000022.1 GCA_903867185.1 uncultured Candidatus Nemicrothrix sp.
AATCTGGCCGAGCATCTGCTTAGTAATCGATACATGAACGGTCACGTTGCTCGTCTCGATGGAGCGCTTCGATTTTCCCCAAAGTAACTCGCCGATCGAATGAATCAGTCGGCAACGTAAAGACTCGCGACGGTTTCCGCCGCTTCGTCGACAGATCCGAAAACGGTTTCGAGTACCCACGCGCGTTTGAGGAAAAGATGGGCGTCGACCTCCCACGTGAAGCCCATGCCGCCGTGTACCTGAACACAAGTCTTTGCGTTTTCGGTGGCGGCGCGAGCTGCAGTGAGTCGAGCTCCAGCTACGGCTCGGTCAACTGAACCGACGTCGGGTTCATCGATCATCACTCCGGCTGCCCAAACCGATGAGCGAGCAACCTCCGTCCTGATCCACGAATCAGCGAGCAGATGCTTCAAACCCTGGAATGATCCGATCGGACGGCCGAACTGTTCTCGGTCTTTGGCATACGCAACAGCGAGGTCGGTGCTCCCGGTGGAATTTCCCGAAAGCTGGGCTGAAGCGAGAAGGGATCCACGTCGGCGCCACGCAACTGCTAACTCGGCACCACCAATGATTTCGCCTGCTGGCACGGATTCGAGGATTGATACTGGTGTCGTTGGATCGGTTGAATGGACGACATCGATGCCTACCGCATGAGCGGAAGGGGCGACTCGTACTCCGTCGTCGTGAACCATGAGGAGAACGTCAGAGGATCGAAAGTGTTCAACGATGATTGGTCCATCGTGGGGGATATCGACGATCGCAGGTAGCACTGAACCGTCAAGCACTCCATCGACAAGACCAGCGCTAAGAGTTGCGGCGAGAAGTGGGCCGGGAACCAAAGCTTTGCCTAGGGCCTCATGAACGAGAACCGCGTCGATGAAGTCAAGACCGACACCGCCTTCTGTTTCGGGAAGGTCAAGGCCAAATGTTCCCAGGGCAGCGAGTTCTGTCCAACGATCGCGATCGAAACCATTGGTCTCGCCGAATGAACGAACGATGTCGATGGGGAATCGATCGCTAGTGAACCCTGTGACCATTTCGATCAGAGAGAGTTGATCATCTGTTGGTTGGAGATCCATGTCAGCGCTCTCGTGGAAGGCCGAGGACGCGCTCGGCAATGATGTTCTGTTGAATCTGCGTTGTGCCGCCGCCAAGTGAGATAGCAAACGCATGCAACTTGCTGTGCACGAGTTCCCCCGTTGGTTTGCCGTCTATGTCGTCAAGGGAAAGCGATGAGCGATCGAGGACTCTGAGGGCGAGGTCCCCAAGTCGGTGTTGAGTGGTAGCGAAAGCAACCTTGAATCCCGAGCCCGATCCCATGGCCATTCCGCCTCGCGCTCCCTGCGAAACATTGCGTTTAGTGAAGGCCCAAAGAGCATCGAGGTCGGCTCCCAGGACCCCGAATTCGTGGCGGATCCCGTCGTCATCCCAAACGGTTGATCCGTGACGTTTCGTTGAGCGAGCCAGCGCAATCAGATCACGGAACACCCTGGTTGTATCGAGCAACTCTCCAACGAAGCCAGTGCCCCGTTCGAAGCTCAGGGTTACGTTGGCGACTCGCCATCCGTCATTCTCTTCGCCGACAAGGTTTTCGACCGGAACGCGCACCTCATCGAGAAACAACTCGGCAAATTCCGTCGAACCATGCACGGTTACGAGGGGACGCACATCGATTCCGGGAAGATCCATTGGCATGATGAGCCAACTAATTCCCTTATGTTTCAATTCGTTTGGATCAGTGCGCACGAGCATTTCGCAGTAATCGGCGGCCATTGCGTGCGAGGTCCAGATCTTCTGTCCGCTGATGACGTAATCGTCGCCATCGCGAAACGCGCGGGTTCGCAGCGAGGCTAAGTCGCTCCCGGAGCTAGGCTCGGAAAATCCCTGGCACCATGCGTGATCACCAGTGAGGATTCCGCGCAAGTGATGCGACTTCTGCGCTTCCGTACCCTCGGCGATAATTGTCGGACCAGCGTGCATCTGCCCAACAAAGCCGATCCCAACATCTGGAGCTTTTGCCGCGGAAGATTCCTCGAGGAAGATCAGATGTTCTGTCGGCGTGGCGCCCCGTCCGCCGTGCTCAGACGGCCAATTGATGCCGGCGTAGCCAGCCTCAAACAGCAGCCCTTGCCAATGGGCGTCAAACGAACGCCGACCGGGCCAGTCTTCTGTCGCCGGTTGATCGGGTAGCGACGCGACGGCACCCTGTAACCATTCGCGCACCTCTGAACGGAACTGCGCATCGGACTCGGAATCTCTCAGATGCATTGGTGGCCTCGGGGTGTGGGCTGAAGATGCGGGTTCACTGTGGTTCGTTCCATTCCGCTGTGCGGTCGGAACGTTCAGGTTGCCGGCCAATCTTCATTGGAGACAGGGGAGCGTCGCACATTAAAAAACGTTCGTAGTCGTCAGCCGCCCAGACAATGTCGCGCCACTCCCGAAGCGCCGGATCGAGGTCTCGAGCCGACTCCACGTCGGACCATTGCTGCCATTCAGGGATGGCCCAGATGACGATGCATTCATCGTCGCGTCGCATTGAGGTCTTCAACGCTCCGACAAGTTCCCATCCGAACGATCGATGCGCACCGATAGCGACATCACGAACCCGAGAAAGGAAATCATCAGCACCACCAGGCGAAAGTTGAAACGTGTCATGGGCATAGGCGACGCCGCGCACGCCATCGGCGCAGAGCTCCTCAACGGTGCGAGTCCATGGGGCGGGGATCAACACACGGTCAAAACCGCCGGAGCGAAAATTCGCAGCTTCATTCCACCATGTTTCAAGTTTTGCATCTTGAAGCGAAGGCGTACCGAGTTCATTCCCAAGAGCGTCGGCCAATCCTTCAAGACCTGCTTCCTCCCACATATTCACAACCCGGGGCCATCTTGTAGTTGTGCCGACAGCGCCCCATACCCCAAAGCACAACTGGCCGCGATCATCGCGAGCCATGGGGCACCAGTTCGCCGTCATGTGGTGCATGTAGTTCGAGCGGTTCGATCCGATGATGTCGATGAACTCGTGGGTGTACACACGATCGTTCACGCTGTCTCCCTCATGGACCTGTGCGAGATCCGATCATTGCCGCCGAGAGAACCCGGCGCCTGTTCTTCGAATGGCTGCATGTTGAATCAGGGTTCAGTTTGCTGAGCGGGGACTAGGGTAGCGGCATGGAAGAGGGGGACTTGAACATTCCAGGGCTGCTCGTAGAGCGCCATTCGGGAGTACTCCGCCTCACTATTGATCGGCCGGAAAAGCGAAACGCATTGACTGACGACATTGTGTCGGGACTGATCGATGAACTCGTGGCCGCAGGAAATGATGAGTCGGTTCGGGTCATTGTCGTTGGCGGCTCCGGTGATGATTTCTGTTCCGGGTTCGACATTGTGGCTCGCAATGCGCCCGGGGGGACTCGGCCTCGAGTCGGAAGTATTCAGCGTCGATTGCCGAATCAGGCGAATCGTCTGATCTCCCTAATGGTGCGGACGCAAACCCCGATTGTGTGTGAAGTGCAAGGCTGGGCAGCAGGGATCGGTTTGTCACTCGCGCTTGCTGCGGACTTCACCATTGCTGCGAACAACGCAAAATTTTGGGCCCCCTTTCTCGGTCGTGGCTTCACGCCAGACAGCGCCTCTACGTGGCTCTTACCCCGCCGAATCGGGGAGGTTCGCTCGCGAGACATGCTCCTTCTCGGTCGGGTGGTTTCGGGTTCCGAAGCCGCCGACTGGTCGATGATTCATTCGTCGGTGCAGCCCGACGAGCTGGGCATAAAAGGTGCAGAACTCGCAACCACTTTGGCCAAGGCGCCAACGGTCGCGATCGGTCTAACAAAATCGCTATTGGATGCATCGTCAGTTGCAACGCTCGATTCACAGATGCAAGCAGAAGCCTTCTCACTTGAGCTGTCCTCTAGGAGTGAAGACTTTAAAGAGGGACTCGCTTCATTCAGAGAGAAACGCGATCCCGATTACAAAGGTCGGTGAGCGCGTTGCAATTCTCCGAAGATCCAGACCTCGCTGAACTCGCAATTCGCCCCGGCGCATCAACTGACGACGCGATCCAATCGGTGCGTCAATGGATCGAACAGAACGTTCCCCTCGAATGGCGCCAAGCTGCGGAGAGCGGCGGTGCTTCTGCGATCCGCAAGGTTCGGAAATTTGCAGAGTACGAAGCTTGGTACCCGATGTTTGCGAGATCCGGTCTTGCTGTTGCGACGTGGCCAGTTGCCTATGGCGGACTGGACCTCGCCCCAGAAGTTGCCCGAGCAGTAGAAGCTGAACTCGCGCCCTACAACCTTGGACGTCTCAATCCTTTGGGACTCAATCTGGCAGCGCCAGCACTCTTCGCACACGGAACCGAAGAACAGCGGTTGCGCTTCCTTCCACCGATGGTGCGCAATGAAGAAGTCTGGTGCCAACTTTTTAGCGAGCCCGGTGCTGGCTCCGATCTTGCATCGTTGGCAACTCGCGCCGAGCGTGATGGTGACGATTGGTTGCTCACCGGGCAGAAGGTCTGGAGCACATGGGCTCATCTCTCCGACTTCGGTGTGCTTCTCGCTCGTAGCGACCCAGATCAACCGAAGCGTCAGGGAATTACCTATTTCCTTGTTGACTTGCGGCAGCCCGGTGTCGAGGTTCGTGCATTGCGCCACATCACCGGTGAAATTGATTTCAACGAGACATTCCTCAACGAAGTTCGGGTTCCTGATTTCAATCGTGTCGGTGAGATTGGTAAAGGTTGGGCCGTTGCAAATGCAACTCTTTCCGGGGAACGCCAGATGGTTTCAGGTTCCGGATCCGGTGGCGTCGACCGAATTGGTGGTTCGGGCGCAGAGTCGCTGATCACATTGGCGAAAGCGAACGATGCGGCAGGCAGTGGCAATGGTTGGACCGACCCTCGCGTTCGACAAGCGATCATGCGACTTCTCAGCGAAGAGCGCATTCGGGGATGGACAAATCAACGTGTTCGAGCAGGGCTGAAGGCTGGGCGCTCGCCTGGCCCTGAAAGTTCGATCGGCAAAGTTCATCAAGGCTCGCTGAATCAACGCATCCAGTTGCTCGCAACTGAACTGCTCGGCAGTTCCGCCCTGGCATGGGACGCAACTGAGGTGGCAAGTTGTGAGGGCGCGGAACGCTACGCGGCAGCTCTGCCCCGCGAGGTCAAGGGAATGCTCCGTAGTCGGGCAAACACAATTGAAGGTGGCACGACCGAAGTCAATAAGAACATTCTGGGCGAGCGCGTTCTAGGGCTACCACGTGAGCCTGATCCTTGGAACAGCGCGCCGTGGCGTGACGTGCCTCGGAGCTGACTGCATGTACGCAACGTTAGAAATCGAACGCCAGGGGCACGTCGGTTGGCTCATTTTTAATAGGCCCGACTCGGCAAATGCGATGGATGCGACGATGCTCGGCGAACTCGAAGCGGCGTGGAATGAACTAGAGAGCGATCCCAGTGTTCGCGTCATCGTCAACACCGGAAATGGCAAGCAGTTTCAGACGGGGCTCGACGTGGTTCAGTTAGCGAAGGATCGAGACGCCTTACGGGAGCAGTCTCGACGGACGCGTGACGCAGAACTGCGTCTGACCGCTTGGCACAACTCTGTTTCGAAACCAGTCATCTGCGCCGTCAATGGACTCTGTGCTGGAGGAGGACTTCACTTCGTTGCCGATGCCGACATCGTTATTGCTTCGTCGAACGCTGCTTTCCTTGACCCGCATGTTTCGATCGGTCAGGTCACTGCCTATGAAGCGATCGGGCTGACTCGCAAGATGCCTTTTGAGGCGGTGATGCGCATGGCGTTGACGGGCCGGTATGAGCGGATGTCGGCGCAGAGGGCCTATGAGTTGGGGATGATCAGTGAGGTCGTTGATCCTCCTGAGCGTTTGCGTGAGGTTGCTCAGGAGTTGGCAGAGAAGATTGCTAGGAATTCTCCTGCGGCGATGGCGGCAAGCAAGAAGGCATTGTGGCGTGCACTCGAACTTGGGCTCACTGATGCGTGTCGCGCCGGTTCTGTAGACCTTGTGTCGATGTGGGGTCATCCTGATCAGGAGGAAGGTCCCCGGGCCTTCGCGGAAAAGCGACAGCCACAATGGACGATTGAAAACCCTGCTGCGAAAGAAGCGGAATAGATGGCGGAATCAACATTCACAAACTTCACGACTCTGAAAGTCGAGCGTCAGGGGCCGGTGGGCTGGTTGATTAATAATCGTCCCGAGCAACTCAATGCCATGACCAACGCGATGCGTGATGAATTCGCAGTGGCGTGGCTCGAACTCGAGGCAGACGCCGAAGTGCGCGTGATCGTTCACACTGGGGAAGGTCGTGCTTTTCAAACTGGCGTCGATGTCTCCGAAATCGCTTCTGATGGGATCGGTATGGAGCGTTACCGGGATTCTCTCGAAAACTTTGATCTTCACTTCACCGCTTGGCATCAAGGCGTAACCAAGCCCGTGATTACGGCCGTTAATGGTTTGTGTGCGGGCGGAGCATTCCACTGGGTCGCCGACGCTGACATCGTTATTGCATCGTCTGATGCACAATTTTTCGACCCACACGTTTCGGTGGGGCAGGTAGTTGCTGTCGAGGCCATTGGGCTTCTGCGCAAGATGCCGTTTGAAGCGGTGATGCGTATGGCGTTGACGGGCCGGTATGAGCGAATGTCTGCGCAGAGGGCCTATGAGTTGGGGATGATCAGTGAGGTCGTTGATCCTCCTGAGCGTTTGCGTGAGGTTGCTCAGGAGTTGGCAGAGAAGATTGCTAAGAATTCTCCTGCGGCGATGGCGGCAAGCAAGAAGGCATTGTGGCGTGCCCTCGAACTTGGGCTCACTGATGCGTGTCGCGCCGGTTCTGTAGACCTTGTCTCGATGTGGGGTCATCCGGACCAGGAAGAAGGTCCCCGGGCCTTCGCGGAAAGACGCGAAGCCAATTGGGTCGTTCCGGGCCAATGACGACTGCTCCCACGACTGCGATCATCTGAGTTTCGACATGGGACTCGAGGAACTTCTTCTGCAGCATCCGTTTTCTGAAGCGGACGAAGTGTTGTTTTCAGAGACCGAATCGATGACGGTTGGTCAAGCACGCCAACGGGTGACCGAAATCGCGGCAAAACTAGAAATTGAATCTGGACAAGCAGTTGCTGTTCAACTCCCCAATGGCCCCGAGCTGCTGTGCACGATGGTTGCAATTTGGACTCGTCGAGCGGTCTATGTGCCCCTCAACGAGCGTCTTCCCGAGCCTGAAGTCGATTTCATTTTGAGTGACACTGGTGCTGCTGTGTTGATCGGGAGTGATGGCGTCCGAATTCTGCACGGTACGACTGTGTATCCCGACGACGCTGCTTTCATCATCTGGACGTCGGGCACAACCGGCAGGCCCAAACCCATTCTCCATACCCACGCCGCGTATCTCGAACTTCTAGATCGCGTGCTCGGCCCGCTGCGTGGCAAAGGGGAGCGTTCTGGTCCACCAACACCAAATCTGATCCCAGTTTCGATGGCGCTGAACGCAGGTCTCTACAACTGCCTCTTCGGGCTGCGGGCCGGAGCGCCAGTGGTGATGATGGACCGCTTCACCCCAGAAGTTTTTGCTGAGCTAGTTGCGCGATTTCAGATTCGCTCGACTGTGCTGCCGCCGGCAGCGATGGTCATGCTGGCTGATTCAGATGTGGAGTCACTCGCTCCATTGAAATACGTGCGATCAATTACAGCGCCATTGTCACCTCTAAATGCTCGTCGGTTTACGGAACGGTTTGGCTGTTTTGTTCTTAATAGCTACGGCCAGGCCGAGATGGGCGAAGTGATCGGATGGACTGCAGCCGACGCAAAGGAACATCCTGAAAAGGTCGGAGCGGCGGGCCGACCGTTACCCGGAGTGGCCCTTCGCATCGACGCCGACGGCCACCTTCTGGTGCGTCCTCCGAACGCCGCTGTCGGAATCGATGATCGGCGAGACGATGACGGCTTTATCGATACCGGAGACATCGCATCAATTGATGAAGACGGATTTGTTTGGATCGACGGAAGAGTTAGCGATCTGATTAATCGTGGCGGAAACAAGGTTTTCCCTGATGCCGTTGAAGAAGTGCTGAGACTTCATTCGTCAGTCATCGACGCAGCGGTCGTTGGTGTCCCTGATGATCGTCTGGGGGAAGTGCCCGTTGCCTTCATCATCGGAGACAAGTTCAACGATGAAATTCTTATCGAGCACTGTCGAGTCCACCTCGTTGCCTACAAGATTCCCGTTGCCTTTCGATCCATAGATGAACTGCCTCGGAGCGAGGTTGGCAAAATTCTTCGACGTGAACTGATCGATCGCTGGCTGAACGAACAAATTGAGTCGTAGTCCGGCGGGACTACGACTCGTTGTCTTGAGCAAATCGAGTGGCAAGGGCATCGAGCAATTCTTGACAGTTGCTGGCGCCACCTGGAGCATCAGGTAAACGTGCCTCGCCAAATTCTCGAGATGGCAGCAGGATCGTGGCGTGGCCAGGAGTCGTTCGCTCGCCCCTTTGGTTCTCACCCCAAATCTCTAAATCGACCGCAGGCCGGTCTCCTTCGGCGAGATACTTCTTGGAGACTGCTCCGCGCATCCAGTGGGTATCTCCGACGTAGTTGAACTTACGAAATTGGCAATCGAGTTTCCAGAGCCACGCGTCGTCGCCCATCCAATCGGTGCAGAGGTGAATCAGCCACGTTTCGCGCATGCGTCCGTAGTCGTAGGAGGCGGGGTTACCGGCGTTACGGGCCCATTCGGCATCCCAATGGACACGTTGTTGTACGTCGGGAATATTGAGGGCGTCCGGTTTGAAAAACTTCGGCATTCGTTTCCGCTGATCATCGGCTAACCGTAAAGCGGCGACTCCGTAGAGACCCATACCCATGCCCGTGTGCCACACCACCATGTCCGTGACCCGAAGCGGCCCTTTTACGAGAGGACCGATGTCGTCGCCAACTTCCACATCTTCCCAGTATCGAGGAGTTGCGCCGCGCCGTCGTGATCGTTCTTCGCCAATCTGCTCGCTAATGGCAGCAATCTCGTCGTCGGTGTACGGGGCAATCTCGATGGCATCGTTTACTTTGCGTTCAATGGCCTTCTCGCGCTCGGCTCGGATCATGAGGCGGTACTGACCAGAGAGAACCGGTCCTCCAGCGACAGCGAACACTTCGCCAAACCACTCGTGCACAGCGCGTCCTGCAAAATCACCGATCTTGTCGTGGACTCCAATGAGAGCGTTGCGCCGGACAACGCGTGCACCCGGTTGCAACGGGTTCCACCATTCCCGGAAGCTTCCCGAATAGAACGCGTGAACCCCGCCAAGTGGGTCACCCTTCATCAGCTCTTTCTGGTGGTCGGGTAGTCGCGTGACCTCGTCCTCGCCAATCAGGGTGTCACCACCGACAAGCTGAGGCGACGCAATTGGTCCACCCCAACGAGTGGTCACTCCGTAATCGGGATCGCACCAGAGCGGGTTATCGTCGCCACATGCCATGGCGACGTGGCGAAACGCATCTTCGTTCGGGGACCGATAATGAGGCGGAGCGCTGTGGGATCGGGCAATTCCGATGCGAGATCGCAAGCGGTCGATGCCCTCGTCGGTAATGCGTTCAGCCATACACAAAGACTAGTGCGTCCGCCTTTTCTGCTCAGTTCGCAGATGACGATCTACCATCTGCGCATCCTCCGCCGCTGCGTCCCTCGAAAGTCGGAAACATTCACATGACCGCATGGAATTTTGCTGATGTGTGGGAAACGATTGCATCAGTGCAGCCCGATGCTCCGGCTCTGTTGCGAGGCTCATCCGTTCGTACCTGGGGCGAGTTCGACGCCCGCGCCGAGGCCATTGCACAGCGACTCATTGATGCTGGTCTGACCCACCAGTC
>CAIPQK010000023.1 GCA_903867185.1 uncultured Candidatus Nemicrothrix sp.
AGGTCGCGCGCTGGCTCTTGAACTTGCAGCGAAGGCCGACATCGTCATCGAGAACTTCACTCCCCGTGTCGTCGAAGCATTCGGACTTGATTGGGATGTCATCAAGAGCGTGAACCCTCGAGCGGTCATGGTGCGCATGCCTGCATTCGGACTCAATGGGCCGTGGCGCGACCGGCCTGGTTTTGCCCAGACAATGGAACAAATCACTGGCCTCGCGTGGATGACTGGTCATCCCGAAGATCAGCCGCGCATCCAACGCGGGCCATGCGACCCCAACGGCGGACTGCATGCGGCGTTCGGCGCTCTTATCGGACTGCAACATCGTGACCGTACTGGAGAGGGTTGCCTTATCGAGGCGCCGATGTTCGAAGCGGCCATCAACGTGGCGGCGGAACCCGTCATCGAGTGGACGGCGAATGAACTGCGTGTCGAACGTGAAGGGAACCGCAGCCCCTATGCCGCGCCGCAGAACTTGTACGCGTGTGAAGGCTTTGAGAATTGGCTGGCAGTTTCCTGTGCGACAGACGCGCAATGGAAATCGCTGGCTGGTGTTATCGGACACGCCGAACTCGCCGACGATCCGTCGCTGTCAACCCTGGCCGATCGCCGTCGCGAACACGATCGGCTTGATGCACTGATTGGGGCGTGGGCGGGCGAGCGCGAATTGAGCGATGCCGTTGCTGAGCTCGTAGCAGCGGGAGTTCCGGCAGCAGAAACCCGTGACAACCGCCGATCATCTGGCCATCTGCAAAACGAGTACCGCGGCTATTGCGAAATGGTCGAGCATTCGGTAGTGGGCACACACCCAACGCCAACTCTGCCGTTCCGCTACGCCAGTGTCGACCATTGGGTTCGTATGCCCGCCCCAACGCTTGGTGAGCACAACAAACAAATTCTTGGCGGATTGCTTGGGCACTCTGATGAAGAACTTGCAGAACTCGAAGAAAAAGGAGTCATCGGTGATTGGCCGATGGGTATTGAACGTTAAGTAGTTTTTGCGGCGCGCCAACAATGCGTTGTGAACGGTTTGTAGAGCACGCTGGGAATATTCGAAGGAGAATCCGAACATGACTGACCTGTTTGATACCTACAAGGTGATCGATGTCGATACGCATCTGACTGAACCGCCCGACACCTGGACTCGTTCGTTCCCGGCATCGCTGCACGACAAGGTTCCGCACATTGAACGTGTTGATGGTGTTGATCAGTGGATGGTCAGCGGAGAGCGAATCGGAGCGCCCGGCTACTACTCGATGGCGGGCTTCGACGGCATCATGCCGCTTAGTACGCCAAAGACATTCGACGACATTCACCCTTCGATGTTCGAAGCAAAAGCTCGTCTCGCGTTTCTTGATGAAGAAGGCGTCGACGCCCAGATTCTTTATCCGAACGTTGGCGGTTTCGGAAACGGTTACTTCCTCCGCCTCGGAGATCGCGAACTCGTTGCGCAATGTGTTCGGGCCTACAACGACTTCTTGACCGATTGGTGCAGCGCCGATCCGGCACGGCTTATTCCGATTGCGGCAGTTCCGTTCTGGGACCTCGACCTGGCGATCGACGAGATTGAACGTTGCCTCGATATGGGCCACAAGGCCATCAACTTTTGCAACCAACCGCAGGACTATGGGCAACCGCCGCTGGCGAGCACGCATTGGGACCCAATCTGGAAGACCGTGCAAGACGCTGGGGTTCCAGTGAGTTTCCACGTTGGTGGCGGCTCAATGGGAACGCTGTTTGAGGACACCGCAAACATGGGTTGGATGACCAACTTCGCCAAGGTGTCATCGATGATTTTCATGGACAACATGCGTTGCATGGCTGACCTCATCTTTGGCGGCATGTGCCACCGGTTTCCTGAGTTGAAGTTCGTTTCGGTTGAGTCTGGGGTGGGCTGGCTTCCGGGCGCGCTCGAAACCTTTGATTGGCAGTGGAACAACGGCGGTGTTCGAGATGAACACCCCGAATACGACCTCATTCCAAGTGAGTACTTCCGTCGCCAGCTCTACGGATGCTTCTGGTTCGAACAGAAGTCAGCACTTGCAGCAATCGACGTCCTTCCCGACAACATCATGTTCGAGACCGATTACCCGCACCCCACGTGCATGCATCCGGGTCCGCGCACGGCGGCGACACGCCCTCGTGAGTACGCACAGGAATTGCTCGGCGGACTTCCCGAAGATGTCATCCGCAAGGTTCTGTACGAGACCGCAGCAAAGGTGTACGGCATCTGATGGCCACATCAATTGTTCCGCCCGCGTTTGGCTCTGCGTTCATCATCTCTGAAGTTCGAGGACGCACACTTCACCTACGTATCGATCGCATTGAGCGTCGAAACGCATTCACCCAAGACATGTACCGAGCCTTGAAGCGAGCGGCGATCTGGGCTGACGGCCAGGCGGAGCTCGACTCGGTATGCCTCACTGGCACCGACAAGTGGTTTGCTGCTGGTGGCGATATGGCGGGAAAGTCCGAAGATCCTGAAGGTCTGGCGAACGAATGGGATGCGACCGACAACTTCCCCTTCCGCCACATCGAACGCTGTCGCAAGATTTGGGTGGCACGTATCAATGGCCTGTGTCATGCGGGTGGTCTTGATCTTGCGTTGCACTGCGACGTTGTGATCGCTTCCGCTGACGCTCGCTTCCGAATTCCCGAGTTGCTTCGAGGTATTCCCGACCCGTTTATGTCGGCCCGTATCGCTGAGGCCACGGGTATTGCCAAAGCGCGGTATCTGTTCTTCACCGCCGCAGAGATTTCGGCGACCGAGGCCGATGCCATGGGGCTGATCGGCAAGGTTGTTCCCCACGACGAACTCGAAGCGCACACCGAGTGGGTTCTCGAGCAGATTTCCCTTACGGGGCCCGAAGCCCGAGCCGCAATCAAGCGTGATCTCAATGCCCGTTTACCCATGTCCGATACGGGACTCTTTCATCGCACGATGATGGGCCCGGAAATGGTCGAAGGCATGCGGGCGTTTGTGGAGAAGCGCCCGGTGGAGTGGCCGCGGGGCTGACCAAGCCGGGGCCGAAGTGGCCGGTACTGTTGGTCTTGGAATGAAGAAGCTGATCCAGTTCGGGGCCGCAATTTTGAGCGGAGGTGTTGTTATCGCTGTTGCGATGGCAATTCTCATTCCGTCAATCGCCCGGGTTGCTTCGGCAGTCGAGGGTGGCGACGGCGCCATCGATGTTTCTCAGTTCCAGGACTATGCCGTGCGCTCCCAGGTATTCGCGTCGGATGGCTCGCTAATCGCCACGCTGCATGGTGCCGAAAATCGTGATCCAGTTCCGCTCTCGGCCATGCCCGACACCATCAGGAACGCGGTGCTTTCGGTTGAAGATGCGCAGTTCTATGAACATGCCGGCATCAATCTTCGTGGCCTTGTCCGTGCGCTCGTGCAGAACGTTCAGTCGGGCCAGGTCGAGCAGGGTGGTTCCACGATCACGCAGCAGTTAGTAAAGAAAGCGCTCCTCAGTGATGAGCGAGTGCTGAATCGAAAGACCAAAGAGGCAGCGCTTGCCATTCGTCTCGAAGGACAATTGTCGAAAGACGAGATTCTTGAGCTGTACCTCAACACCATCTATTTCGGTAACGGTGCCTATGGCGTACAAGCGGCTGCCGAAACCTATTGGGGAAAGCCTGTTGCCGACCTGAATTGGGCCGACAGCGCCTTGTTGGCATCGATGATCTCAAACCCGGTCGAGAATGATCCGATTCTTCACCCAAAGAAGGCAAAGGAAGAGCGCAAGCTTGCTCTCGACCGGATGGTGGCGAATGGTGTCATCACTCGCGCACAAGCAACGGACTATGACGCACTGCCACTCCCTGTCGGCCGTTGCACCGGAGTTGTTGTCGGTTTCCGACCAGCTGATTGCGGAACAATTACGCAACCTCCTGAAGAGAGTTACTTCGTCGAGGAAGTAAAACAGCAACTTCTTGCCGATCCTCGGTTAGGGGCAACCTACGAAGAACGATACGCGCAGGTCTTCGGCGGAGGCCTGCAGATTTACACCACGCTCGATCCCGTCGCACAGAACGCTGCGCAAGACGCTCATGACAACACGTTCCCTTCGTATGTGCGTTCTGAAGCTGACTCGAAAGGAATCACCACCGCAATGGTGTCAGTCGAGTCCGCTACTGGAGCAGTTCGAGCACTTGTTGGTGGTCCGGGCTTCGCTGATTACAAATACGACATTGCCACCCACGAGCCTGGGCGTCAGACCGGTTCGACGTTCAAGACCTTTGTCATCCTCACTGCGCTCGAACAGGGTGTGCAGCCCGATGACATTGTCGGCGGCGGTGGGTCGTGGCCGAACAAGGGAAGTAGCCCTGACCCGTATGTCATTTCTGGAGGCGGCGGCACACTCACCGGAGTGACGCAGGCATCCTCCAACGGAGCATTCGTGCGTCTCGGCCAGACGGTCGGGCTTGAGAATGTTGTGTCTACAGCCCAGCGTCTCGGCGTGAGCAGTCAGTTCGACCCGCGAGCGAAGTCGATGCCGCTTGGAGTTTTCGACGTCACTCCACTCGAAATGGCCTCTGCCTACTCCGCCATTCCAAATGGCGGAGTTCGCGAACCTTCCTATTTCATTGACCGAGTGGAAAATCGCACGGGCACGGTCCTCTTCGCCCACGATGCAAACCCGACTCGAGCAGTGAGTTGGCAGAGCTCGTGCTTGGCGACACAAATTCTTGCCGCCAACGTTGCCGCGGGTACTGGTACGAATGCGCAATTACGCGGACAATCAGCAGCGGGCAAAACCGGTACGACGGAAAGCAATACCAACACTTGGTTTGTTGGATTCACTCCACAACTGACTACTGCCGTCTGGATGGGTATTCCTGCCGAAGGCACCAAGCCAATGGGCAACCTCGGTGGTCGCGAGCAGTTCGGTGGATTGTGGCCCGCCACTATTTGGCACAACTTCAATCAGGCCTACGTCGATGCTACGAAGCAAAAGCGCGTGGAGTTCCCCACCTGCAGTCCATCGACTCGGGCAGGTAAGCCCGCCTCGGGGGCTAGCGACCCCTTGGGTCTACTGAATGGTGGCCTGGATCCGGCCGAGGAGTCCACGACCACCACCACAACGAGCAAGACCACCACCACAAAGGCCTCTTCAACGACGACGAAACCGTCGACGTCGACGTCAACCTCGTCGACAACAACGACGACAACGAGTTCGACGACGACTACCACTGGGGGCTAGCCGTCCACCCCGCCGATCCCGGACTGATCGATGAGGCAGCAGCGGCCCGAACGCGTAAGGCTGGTGCCATGAACGATCTTGATCGGCTCCTTGAGTTGCAGGCCAACGACACCGCCACCGATCAATTGCGGCACCGGCGCACGACGTTGCCTGAGCGAGCTGCGTTAGTTGAACTTGACCGTAAGGAACAACAAGTGCGGGCCGAGGTTGCCGAACCGCAAATTGAACGTGACGGCTTGGCTCGTGATCAGAAGCGACTTGAAGATGAAATCGCAACGGTCGAGGGTAAGGCGGTGCATGTCCATAAGCAGCTCTACGACGGATCGATGACCTCACCAAAGGAAGCACAGGCGTTGCAAGCAGACCTTGAATCGTTAAAGCGGCGACAGGCAACGCTTGAAGATGAAGTTATTGAACTAATGGAAAAGATTGAGCCGCTCGACGAATTGCTTTCGGGTTCGAAGGTTGCATTGACGGCTATAGATGCAGAACGAGCGGCAACGATCGCCTCGCTCGCTGCTGCCGAAGCGGCCGTCGATCAAGAACTGGTGGCGACACTCGCAGCACGGCAGGTGCTGGTTGATGCTGTTCCGGCTTCGCTTGTCGCGGAATACGAACGCATCCGCGGGGGGGCCGGAGGAATTGGAGTCGCACGCTTGCAGGGCGCAACCTGTCTTGGCTGTCATATCTCGATGGCCGCGGCAGAAGTCGATGTAATAAAACGGCTCCCCGCCGAAGATCTTGCGTACTGTCCAGATTGCGGGAGATTGCTCGTCCGATGATCCTCTGGTTCGCCGGAGTCAGTTTCGTTTTCGTGTGGTGGGTATTTCGAAGCCCGGCACTTGATTATCGACTTGTGATGCTCGGTTCGATACTGCCTATCGGCGAGTTTGTCTTCGGAGGGCCTCGTGTACTGCACTCGCTTGTTGCCCCGGTCGCGTTGATGGGCGTTCTCATGTTGGCAACGCAAAAGCGTCGCCTCGTGAGACGAAGGTGGATTGGCATTCCGATCGGCATGATGATGCATCTCGTGCTCGATGGCATCTGGGCTCGTCCGAAAGCATTCTGGTGGCCGTTTTTCGGCATCGACTTTGGAGGCGGGGGACTCCCTGAATTCGGTCACTCACTCGTGGTCAGTGTTCTGCTTGAGCTTGTTGGCCTCGCTTGCTTTGTGTGGGCGTGGAATGCGTTTGACTTTAGAAATCGAAACACTCGTGAGCGGTTTGTTCGAACTGGCCACCTCTCGCGTGAAACCACTCAACCGCCCCCCACCTGTTAGGTCTCGACATGCTTCATATCGTTCGTCATGGTCGTACGGAACACAACGCATCGGGGCTTCTGCTCGGTCGTATCGATCCACCCCTCGACGAATTGGGACGGGAACAGGCCGTTGCTCTCGCTGAAGCGATTGGTCCAGTCGATCGGGTGATTACGAGTCCGTTGCTGCGAACCCGTCAGACGGCGGAAGCATTCGGTATTGAGCCGACCGTCGACGATCGGTGGATCGAACTCGACTACGGCGATTTCGATGGCGTACCGCTTGCTTCGGTCGAGCCCGAGGTCTGGAAAGCGTGGCGCACTGACGCTGAATTCTCTCCGCCGGGCGGAGAATCGCTTCGGCAACTCGGACATCGCGTCTCTGAGGCCCTGGGTGACTTAGACCTTGCCGACGAAAGCGATCTGACCACGGTCGTGGTCACGCATGTGTCGCCGATCAAAGCGGCAGTGTGCTGGGCGCTCGGGGTTGATGACCTTGTGTCGTGGCGAATGTGGGTGGCAACGGCATCGATTACGTCGATTGCCATCGGTGGTGGTCTCCGAGCAATGCACGGGTTCAACGACATCGCGCATCTTCGGGCGGCAGGGTTGGCTGACCGCTAGCGTCGCCGCATCAACTCTTTCCGAAAGGACATCTCATGACCATCGTTATCCGAGGAACGCTCCCCGTCCGTGCCGACAAGCGTGAAGAAGCGATTGCTGCGTTTATCGCTGTCTCTGAAGGCTCAGAGTCAGAGGCTGGATGCCAGACCTATCGGTTCTCCGAAGACGTGCGTGAGCCAAATACCTTCATCATCACCGAGCACTGGGATGACGAAGCTGCGCTCGGTGGTCATTTCCAGACTCCTCATATGGCGGCGTTCACTGCGGTCGTGGGCGATCTTCTCGCTGGCGCTCCCGATGTCGTGAAGTACGAGGTCAGCAGTTTCGGACCACTCCACGGTTAATCGATGACCGATCCGGAGGTTCCTGTCGCGCCCGACCAAAGCACGACCCACAGCCCTCTCGAATGCACTGCGTGTCAGGCGATCGACGCGTTCGATGGAACCGTCGATGGAGTGTTATTCGGCGGAGGCAAGTACCACGTTCCGAACGAAAGATCGGCATGGCAGATCGTTCGTCGCAAACAGGATGAAGTCGCCGATCACGTCACGAATTTCGCTGGGTCGCTGAAGTTTGTCTATCTGCATTCGGTGTGGTTTTTCATTTGGGTTCTTCTGAATATCGGCCTCGTCGGCTCGGCATTGAAGTTTGATCCGTTCCCTTTTGGATTGTTGACGATGATCGTCAGTCTTGAGGCGATCTTTCTGTCGACCTTTGTGATGGTGAGTCAGAACCGACAAGCAGCCAGATCGGATCTTCGAGCACAACTCGATTTCGAGACCAATCTTCGTGCTGAGATTTGGGCGATTCATATCGGCGCAAAATTGGGTATCGATCACGAACATGTGGAGGACATCGTGCGCCAGGCGATCGAGTCTTCCGATGGAACAAGTGCACCGAAGGGCCTGTGACCACAAGTCGTCTGAAGTTCGGATTGGTGGGGGTGGCACTTCTTTCGCTGCTCGGGCCGGTGGGTTGTGGCTCGGGTAGCGACCAAGGCGCGAATCCATCTCGTGAATTACCTAGCGAGACAATTGAACCGACGACCGCAGTGCCAACAACAACGACGCCGCCTAAGGCCTATGCGCCCAGCGCCTTCGACCAAACAGACGCGCTTCTTGCGGAACGGGTGAAAACGGCTGGACTTGCTGGCGGGATGGTGCGTCTCAGTCGTGCTGATGGATCGATCATCCATGAGAAATCCATTGGATCGATGACGGGATCAACGGCGCTCTCGGTGGCGTCATCGACAAAGTGGCTCACTGCAGCGGTGCTGATGACATTTGTCGATGGTGGAGTCTTAGGTCTCGATGACGACATTTCGAAATGGCTTCCGGAGTTTGCATCGGACAAGCCATCAATCTCTGCGCGGCAGTTGCTTGACCACACCTCAGGAGTTCGCGACAACAGTTGTCAGGGAGGCGGCATGTCTCTTGCCGGGTGCGTCAAAGCGATTGCGAGTTCCGCAAGGCAGTTTCCAGCAGGTTCAAAGTTCTCGTATGGAAATTCGGACTTTCTCGTGATCGGTCGACTGATCGAGGCGCTCGGGCAGTCAGATTTCGCCACTCTTGCGAAGCAACGAATCACCGGACCATTACAAATGGATGCAACGACGTGGCCCGGAGCGCCGTCGATGGCCAATTCTGCGTTTGGAGTTCGAGTGACCGTGGATGATTACGGGAAATTTCTCAGCATGGTGTTGCACCGAGGCATGGTCAACGGAATGAAGGTGCTGAGTGAGCCTGCTGTCGCAATGATGGTGTCGAATCAAGTAGCGGCCTATGACACAACGAAAGACTTTTCGGTAGGAATCACCAAGATCCCGCGTTATGGACTTGGTTGTTGGCCCGACGTCGTCGATGAGTTTGGGGCGACGGTTGTCGTGAGCGGCAACGGGGGAATGGGGTTGTATCCGTGGGTGGATTACTCCACGAGCACGTGGGGGATCATTGGGGTGCAAGACGAACGAGGAGCTCAATTGGCAGTGCCGGCCTCACAGAAGGTTGAAGTGGAGGCACGAGGGGCGATCGCTCGTTGAGTGTCGCGAGAGCTATCGGTCTCGAAAAATTTGGGGGGTGATTTTGAAGAATTACTTGTCCTATTGACAGAGTCTTTCTGGAGTCATTTGCTACCGTCGCTACCCATGGAGTCGGTTGAAGTCATCGCGTTCTTGGGCTGTGCGCTGCTTGCGCTTGCCGGAGCGTTCAAGATGAAAGACCCCGCTCCAACCGTCGGTGCGATGAGGGCCCTGCATCTCCCCGCCTCCCTGATGTCGGTCCGTCTCATGGGGTTTGTGGAAGTCGTTATTGGGCTTGTCGCTGCCCTGACTGGGTCGGCCATCGCTATGGGGCTCGTTGGCATCGCTTATGTGGCGTTTGTGCTCATTGTTCTCGCAGCGATGAACGCAAAGACTCAGATTCAGTCCTGCGGATGTTTTGGAAAGACCGATACGCCACCCTCGTTGGTCCACCTTGGGGCAAATTCTGTCTTCGCTGTCGTTGCGCTGGCGAGCGCCTTCAAAGGCACCGAGACTCTTCCAGAAATGCTGGCGAACCAGCCGATGTTCGCACTGCCGTTTTTGGTGACGTTCGCGGTCGCTTTGTATCTGGTTGTCCTCGGGCTCACCGTCTTGCCGTCGAGTCGCCGTCCACAACTCGTTGCCTCCGTCGGACGGCAGAGGCACTTATGAGCCGCTGGCTTGTTGATACCACCACTCGGGTTCTCGAGCGTGCGACAACTCGTCGTGGGTTCCTCGCTCGTACGGCCATCATCGGTTCGGCCATCGCCGTCAATCCGGTCGACTTCATTCTCAAGCCAGTGTCTGCATATGCAGCAACGTGCAACTGCCGTGGTCGCGATTGCGATTGCGGATCAATGTGTTGCGATGGCTGGACAGAATTTTGCTGCACGATCATCGGCACCAATACCTGTCCTCCAGGAACACTGGCTGCAGGTTGGTGGAAAGCCGACGGCTCGAATTATTGCGGCGGACCTCGCTATTACATCGACTGCAACGTGGCTCCGGGGGCCAACCCGTGTAAGTGCGATTGCGCAAACGGCAATTGCAATAATCGTGCGGCGTGCTGCACGAATTTCCGATACGGACAATGCCATCAGGAACTTCCGACTGTTGGAGCAATTATGTGCAGGGTCGTTACTTGCACTGCTCCGTGGGTTTTTGACCCGACATGCACGACCGCTGAACTTACTGACAACCGGACTGCATTTCATGATGCAGCCTGCCTGCACCGAACAACCAAAATTCCCATGGGAGATGATGACGACGTGGCTGATCGATTCTTAATGCGTGGAAAAGGTGACCCGAAGGTATATCTGGTGGCTCCAGGTCTCGGGTGGCGATGGCATGTACCGAGTGAAGCACGAATTGGCGATATTCGTTATGTGCTCGGACTCACCGGAGGAGTCATTCTTAAGCCACCGCCTCAAGCGGAAGTCCAGACGCTCGGCGGATCACTCGTATGGGTCTGTGACCCGAACTTCCTTGCCTGTATTCCGAATGCTGGCTGAGCGGTAATGGAAGCCATCACCGCTCTTCTCGCTGTCGCCGTACTTTTTCTCGGCCTTCTCGTTGCTGGCCTCCTTCGTAGCCACGCCGAAATTCTCCGGGGTTTGCACGACCTTGGTGTAAATCTTGATCCGAATCACGACGACGGTCCGCCGTCGCGTCATCAGGGTCATTCCGACCAGCCCGGCATCAGGCCGGGCGTTCCTCAGCCTCGGTTGAGCGACACCGAGGCATTCGACCTCGTGGGACTCGACAGTTTCGGCGAGGTTCTTTCAGTTGCGGTCGAGAGCACGAACCGACTCACGTTGCTC